>CAZVFM010000059.1:0-13259 GCA_964626095.1 uncultured Roseivirgaceae bacterium
AGAAGAATTTTAATGATTCCAATTAACGGAATAAAAAGAATCATTCCCGAAAAGCCCCACATATAGCCACCGGCAACTAGTGCAAGCAAAACTGCCATTGCGTTGATCTCCATTTTATTACCCACCAGGAAAGGTCTGATTAAATTTTCTTGTATCAGGTTAGAAATGTACATCACTATAAGCAGGAAGAAAGCACTCGGCAAGGATTCATTGCTGAGATAGTAGAACATTATGATTAATACGAATCCAATAAAATTTCCAACATAGGGAATGAGGTTAAGTATGGCCAGAAGTATACTAAAAAAGAAGGCGTACTTTACACCGAATAATGACAATACAATGAGACTAAGTACAGCACAAATAATAACCATAAAGAAAGTACCAATCAGGTAATTTCTGATGGACAGTTCGGATAACGAAAATATATTATTGATTTTAAGTAAACTTTCTCCTGTAAATCTGGCGTTCATTACTTTCTTAAGAAGCCCACGGTAATACAGCATGAAAAACATGTAGAGTGGGGTGATGGTAAAAATTACAAGCCCGCTACCGACTGTACTCAGGCTATTCACCATCCATGAAATTAAATTTTTTAAACTATCATCCGCTACTTTATCAAATTGAAGGTTAGCTTTTAAGGGGAAACCGGTAAGGGCTTCTGCTGAATTAATAAAATTTAAAATTAGTCCTCTCAATTTAACCTGAATCGTAGGGATGTCTTGAAGAATTTTCATGGATTCAGAAAAGAGAAAGAAAATGATCAATCCGCTTAGACTTAAAAATATAAGTACAATAAGAAGGCACGCTATAATTCTGGGAATTCTTTTGTCTTCCAGGTATTGTGCAACAGGGCTAAGTGTAACTGTAAAAAGTAGAGCAAAGGCCAGTGGAATAAAAAAAGTTTGACCGATGTATAACCAAAACAAAACAATAGTAATGATAATGAGTCGGTTACTGGTAATAGAAAGTATGCCTGGGCGAGTCATTGGCTACAATTATTTTTTGAATATAAAGTAAACAGCAAGGACTAACAAAATAAATCCAATCAAGTGATTCATTCGAAGAGTTTCAGTTTTGAAAAAGAGAAGGCTAAAACCAATAAATACTACCAGCGTAATTACCTCTTGAATTACTTTGAGCTGGACCAAAGAAAAGGGACCTCCGTTTTCTTTGAAACCAATGCGGTTGGCCGGAACCATGAGCATATATTCAAATAATGCTATGCCCCAACTTATTAGAATAATCGCCATTAGCCCCAGGCTTTTGCTCCATTCCATTTCCTTGAACTTCAAGTGACCATACCAGGCCAGTGTCATGAATGTGTTGGAGAGCACCAGTAAAGTAATAGTGAGGAATACTTTCATAATTTAGAAATTGGGCATTAGGTCTTAGGTATTTGGAATTGTGAATTAGGCATTAGTGTAAGCCCGGAGTTTCATGCAATAAATACCAAGGACCTACTATTTAACAAGTTTCTTGTACCTGATGCGTTTTGGTTCCTCATCTCCAAACCTCTTCTTCTTGTTTTCTTCATATTCACTGAAGGAACCCTCAAACCAATATACCTGGCTATTACCTTCAAACGCGAGTATGTGTGTACAAATCCTGTCGAGAAACCAGCGATCGTGTGAGATGATTACCGCACAACCAGCAAAATTTTCAAGACCTTCTTCTAAAGCGCGAAGGGTATTTACATCAAGATCGTTAGTAGGCTCATCAAGCAATAAAAGGTTACCACCTTGCTTTAGTGCAATGGCCAGGTGAGCGCGGTTGCGCATACCCCCTGAGAGTTCTTTTACTTTTTTCTGCTGATCGTTACCACCAAAATTAAACTTGCCAACATAAGCACGTGAGTTCATTTGTTTGCCCCCAAGTTCTACCCATTCGTTGCCTCCGGTTATCGCTTCCCATACGGTACTTTCAGGATTGAGATCATCATGTTCCTGATCAACATAAGCTATCTGAACCGTTTCACCCACTTCAAAAGTACCACTGTCAGGCTTTTCCTTGCCTGTAATGAGTTTAAAGAGAGTGGTTTTACCCGCACCGTTAGGTCCAACTATGCCAACTATGCCTGCAGGAGGGAGTGAGAACGTAAGATTTTCAAAAAGTAATTTATCTCCGTAAGCTTTTGAAACATCCTTTACCTCAATCACTTTATTACCAAGTCTCGGTCCCGGAGGAATGTACAACTCCAGTTTTTCTTCTTTATCTCTTCCTTCCTGGCCCAGTAATTTTTCGTAAGCCGATAAGCGGGCTTTGGCTTTAGCCTGTCTTCCTTTAGGGCTCATGCGTACCCATTCTAATTCGCGCTCCAAAGTTTTTTGTCTTTTGCTTTCCTGCTTTTCTTCCTGGGCAAGTCGCTTTTGCTTTTGATCTAGCCATGAAGAGTAATTTCCTTTCCAGGGAATGCCCTCGCCTCGATCGAGCTCAAGTATCCAGCCCGCCACATTATCTAAAAAGTAACGGTCGTGGGTTACGGCAATTACGGTTCCTTTGTATTGTTTAAGGTGTTGCTCCAACCAATGGACAGATTCAGCGTCAAGGTGGTTGGTGGGCTCATCAAGCAAGAGAACATCGGGTTCCTGTAACAACAGACGGCACAAGGCTACACGTCTTTTCTCACCACCTGAAAGGTGTTCAATTTTTGCTTCAGCAGGAGGGGTTCTCAGTGCGTCCATGGCCCTTTCTAGCTTATGGTCGAGTTCCCATGCACCATTACTGTCAAGCTTCTCTTGTACTACCGCTTGCCGTTCTATAAGCTTTTCCATTTTATCGGGATTCTCCAACACATCTTGGTCAGAGAACTTCAAATTGATTTCTTCAAACTCTTTAATCAGATCGGCCACTTCTTTAACACCCTCTTCTATTACTTCTTTAACTGTTTTGCTTTTATCAAGCTGAGGCTCTTGTTCAAGTAAACCCACGGTAAAGGATAAATCTGAAACGACTTCGCCCTGAAACTCTTTATCTATTCCTGCAATTATTCTAAGTAAACTTGATTTACCCGATCCATTTAAGCCCAATACGCCAATTTTGGCGCCATAGAAAAACGAGAGGTAAATATTTTTTAGTACCTGTTTGTTAGGTGGGTAAATTTTGTTTACCCCGGTCATAGAGAAGATTATCTTTTCGTCACTCATTGGGAATCTGTTTTTTGGCAAATATGGCAATTTTAATCAGTGAATGATAGGCAGGTTTAGGGCATATTTGGCCTTTTGAGGGCATTAATCGGGGGGGTGTTTGTTTTGTTGGTTTTAATTCTATTTTTGCGGAAAATTTAACGGGTAACCTATTATGTATTGGACACTTGAACTTGCCTCCTACCTGGAAGACGCTCCCTGGCCGGCCACTAAAGAAGAATTGATTGATTATGCTATTCGCACAGGAGCCCCTCTGGAAGTTGTAGAAAATCTGCAAGAATTGGAGGATGATGGACAGCCCTATGAAAGTATTGAAGAAATATGGCCCGATTACCCAACGAAAGAAGACTTTTTCTTTAATGAAGATGAGTACTAATTTTTTGGATATATACTAAATCAAGCCACCCTTGAGGTGGTTTTTTTTTGAGCTTAGCTACGACCTTTTAAAAGAGCCTCAGCAATTACCAAATCTTCCGGAGTGGTTATTTTTATGTTTTCGTAACTTCCTTCAAACAGGGAAATTAAATGTCCTGATCTTTCCGCTATACTGGCATCATCTGTTAAGCTTGGATCTTCCTTAATCAGGTAAGCGTTTTTTATCAACTTCAATTGAAAAGTTTGTGGCGTTTGTATTAAACGAAAACGAGACCTGTCTACTGCTTTGGTATTGTCCTGATCTGTTATTCGAATAGATTCTTTCAATCGAACAGCAGCCACTGCACTTTCATGCTCAGCAGCTAATCGAAATGAAGCACCAATAATGTCTTCGCTTACCAAGGGCCGTACCCCATCATGAATCGCAACAAGTCCTTCAGTGTCAATTACAGCTAAACCATTTTTTACAGATTGAAATCGGGTTTCTCCTCCACTTACAATTCTTAAGGGCTTATCAAATTTATATTTACTACACAGTTCCTGCCAGTAAGTTTTTTCATCATCGGGTAAGACCAGAATAACTTCAATGTTTTCAGAATAGCTAAAAAAGGCATTGATGGTATGCATTAAAATGGGCAAACCCATTAACTCAAGAAATTGTTTGGAAATTTTTGATTTGATCCTGGTGCCCTTACCTCCGGCAACAATCAATGCATACTCTTTGTACTTCATTTTGAATTATAAAGATACTGAGTTAAAAAATTGTTAGGCACTTTAAGTTAACGCAAAAGCAAGGCTTAAATGATCAGCATCGCATCGCCATAGGTGAGAAACTTATATTTCTCTTTTTTGGCAACTTCATAAGCTTTCATCACATGGTCAAACCCACCAAATGCACAGGCCATCATTAATAAGGTCGATTCTGGCGAATGGAAGTTAGTGATCATGGCGCTACAAATCTTAAAATCAAAAGGAGGAAAAATGAATTTATCCGTCCAACCCTCTTTTGCTTTCAGCCGGTTATTGGCCGATACCGCAGATTCTAATGCGCGCATAGAAGTGGTACCAATGGCACAAACACGTTTTTTAGTATCTAATGCCTTATTGACTATAGCAACAGTTTCTTCAGGCACAATAAAATTTTCAGAATCGGTTTTGTGCTTGGTAAGGTCTTCAACATCTACCTGACGGAAAGTGCCCAAACCAATATGGAGTGTGATGTAAGAAAAATCCACACCTTTAATTTCAAGGCGTTTCATTAATTGTTTAGTAAAGTGCAAGCCAGCCGTAGGGGCTGCAACTGCACCTTTGCTTTTTGCAAAGATGGTTTGAAAACGCTCTTTATCGTTTTCATCAACCTTGCGTTTTATATACTTTGGTAGCGGGGTTTCACCAAGAGTTTCAATCATGTTATTGAACTCTTCAGAAGTCCCATCAAACAAAAACCTAATGGTTCTGCCCCTTGAGGTTGTATTGTCAATAACTTCCGCAACAAGATCACCATTGCCAAAATAAAGTTTGTTTCCCACGCGTATTTTACGGGCCGGGTCAACCAATACGTCCCACAAATGCATCTCTGCATTTAATTCGCGGAGAAGGAATACTTCAATTTTTGCCCCGGTCTTTTCCTTTCTGCCATATAAACGTGCAGGAAAAACCATGGTGTCGTTGGCAATAAGCACGTCACCTTCGTTAAAATAGCCAACGATATCCTTAAATACTTTATGTTCGATCTTACCTGTTTCTCTGTGCAGGACTAATAAACGTGATTCGTCACGATTTTCTGCAGGATGTAAAGCAATAAGATTATTTGGGAGGTCAAATTTGAATTCGGATAACTTCATATGTATACTTACGGGTATAACCGACAAAAGCCGGAGTTTTTAAATGAGCTTGCAAAAATAGTGAAATGTTTCAATTTTGAGTTTTTGAAACCCTAAAAGAATAAAACAGCGTTTAAGTCATTGTGAAAGTAATTAAACTGATTTTCGAAAGCTTCGCTTTTGCCGGGAAGGCACTACGAGGCAACTTATTAAGAACCATTCTCTCATTATTAGGCGTAACAGTAGGCATTTTTGCCATTATTGCGGTTTTTACCCTGGTCGACTCACTGGAGAAGAGCATAAGAGATAGCCTTAATTTTCTTGGTTCTGATGTGATTTATGTGCAGAAATGGCCATTTATACCTGAAGGTGACGGTGAGTTTAAATGGTGGGAATACTGGCGCAGACCTACACCATCCATAGCTGAGTATAAATTTTTGGAAGCCAATATGCGTTCAGCGGCAGAAATTGTGATTTTTGCCGGCACGGGAAACCGTATTGTAAAAAGAGGGAGCAATAGTGTTGGGCAGGTAGGTTTAACAGGAGCTGGAATTGGTTACGACCGAATTAATGACCTTAACATTGAAAGGGGTAGATTTTTTCTTCCGGATGAGATAGAATCGGGCAAAAACTTAGTTGTGCTTGGTTATGAAGTAGCTCAGAAACTTTTCAAAGCCAATGAAGACCCGGTTGGAGAAGAAGTCAAGATCAGGAACCTCAAATACAGGGTAGTGGGTGTACTCAAAAAAGAAGGTCAAAATTTTATGGGCACTCCCAGTAAGGATTTTGCATGTATAATTCCCTACAATTCATTCCGCAAGCTTTATCAAACAGGCACTGGCAGATGGAATGAAATAGGTTCTGCTTTTGCCGTTAAGGGCTATACAGCTGACATTGGAATGGTTGAAGCTGAAAATGAACTAAAAGGTATGTTGCGCGGCAAGCGTGGGCTTAAGCCAAGGGATAAAGACAATTTTGCCTTAAATAAGCCAGAAGCCATTGGCAACATCATTAGTAGTGTATTCAACGTCTTTGGAATTGCCGGTTGGATTATCGGAGGCTTTTCAATTTTAGTTGGGGGTTTTGGTATTGCCAACATTATGTTCGTGTCTGTAAAAGAGCGGACCAGTATAATAGGTTTGCAAAAATCACTTGGAGCGAAAAACTACTTTATTCTTTTTCAATTCTTATTCGAGTCAGTTTTCCTGAGTTTGATTGGAGGAATGGCCGGTATTGTATTGGTTTATCTGATCACCTTTATTCCTTTAGGAAGTTTGGATGTAGTGATGTCCTTAAAAAACGTAATGATAGGTCTTGGGGTGTCGGTAGGCATTGGTGTTATCTCTGGAATTGTGCCGGCAGCCATGGCCGCCAGGCTTGACCCGGTAGATGCATTGCGGGCAGGTTAAGATTATTCAAAAAAGAATGGCCATCCCGATTAAAATCGGGATGGCCATTCTTTTTTCATTTTAAAACTAATCTGCCTTTTCTTCCAATACTTTTTGAGCTTCAGGCTTCAAGATTTTTTCTTTGATCTTGGTTTCTAGTTCCTCCATCAGTTCAGGATTATCCTCAATCAATGACTTAACCGAATCGCGACCCTGCCCTAATTTATTGCCATCGTATGAAAACCATGATCCTGATTTTTGCAGAATACCAAGTTCTACCCCCAGGTCAACAATTTCTCCTGATTTAGAAATGCCTCTTCCGTACATAATATCAAACTCGACCACTTTAAACGGAGGCGCAACTTTGTTTTTGACCACCTTGACTTTAACCCGGTTACCCGTGATATCATCAGCGCTTTCTTTGATCTGACCAATTCTTCGGATATCTAATCGCACGGAAGAATAAAATTTAAGGGCATTACCACCAGTTGTTGTTTCGGGGTTGCCAAACATAATGCCGATTTTTTCACGAAGTTGATTAATAAACACGCAAGCACAACCCGTTTTACTTATAGTACCCGTTAGTTTTCTCAAGGCCTGCGACATCAGCCTGGCCTGCAAACCCATCTTGCTTTCTCCCATTTCGCCTTCCAGTTCGGCTTTAGGAACCAATGCAGCTACAGAGTCAATAACGATAATATCGATAGCCCCTGAGCGAATCAGGTGTTCGGCAATCTCCAATGCCTGTTCACCATTGTCGGGCTGAGATATCAGTAGGTTCTCAGTATCAATGCCTAATTTCTCGGCATAGGCTCTATCAAATGCATGCTCTGCATCAATAAATGCTGCCATGCCACCTTGTTTTTGTGCTTCAGCTATGCAGTGCAGCGTTAGGGTTGTTTTACCAGAAGATTCAGGTCCATAAATTTCAGTGACCCTTCCACGCGGAATGCCCCCAATACCCAATGCAATGTCCAAACCTAATGAACCGGTAGGTATGGCGGGGATATCTAATACCTTTTCATCACTCAATTTCATTACCGACCCCTTTCCATAGGTTTTTTCAAGTTTATCAATGGTAAGTTGCAGGGCTTTCAATTTCTCTTTGTTGTCGCTCATAAATAATTTTGATTTCTTATCTCAGGGCTGAAATTAGTATTTAGGTAGGCAAAATCAAATCACAAAACGGGGCACTGACACTAATTGTCAGGATTAATAATTGAGGGTGTAAATTGTTGCATTTTAAAGGATAAAAAGACGGATGAAACGGTTGCTGAGACTTATACTAGGGGGGCTGCTACTGGTACTTACAATTCTTGCCACGGTGTATCACGAGCTGTTGGTGTATGGCCTTTCTCAAGCGAGAGGTCAATTTACTATTATTTGGAATGCAAAGCCTGTTGCTTACTACATGGAAGATCCACTATTTCCTGATTCGCTAAAATCAAAACTTCATTTTATTGAGGAGGTAAGACGTTTTGCAATTGATTCGCTGGCACTTGAAAATACCAAGAACTACACCACGCTGTACGACCAGCAAGGCAAAGACCTTATGTGGGTGGTAACAGCAAGCAAACGCTACGCTTTAGAGGAAAAAGAATGGCATTTTCCTGTTGTGGGTAAAGTACCCTATAAAGGCTATTTTGTTGAAAGCAAAGCCAGAAAACTAGCGCAGCAATTAACCGAGCAAGGTTGGGACGCGGATATAAAAGTACCCGGAGGCTGGTCAACATTGGGGTGGTTTAAAGATCCCATCCTAAGTAAAATGTTGTTAAGATCAGAAGGCGACCTGGCCAGTTTGATTATTCATGAAATGGTGCACTCCACCATTTTTGTTAAAGACAGTATAGAATTTAATGAAAACCTGGCTTCTTTTATTGGCGACTTAGGTGCTTTTCATTTTTTGAAGGCAAGGTATGGGAAGCATTCTCAACAATATGAGCAGTACTTGCGTGAGGAGTTGGACTATAATCGCTTCGTTAATCATATGTTGATGGGTGCCGATAGCCTGCAAGTGCTTTACGACAGTTATAAAGAAGATTACAGTGAAGAGTTGAGACAAAAACTGAAGCAAGAAATGATTGTGAGAATAGTAGAGAGCATGGATACCCTTTCACTCTCGTACAAGTTTATCCCTTCAGTTATTTTTAAAGACAAGAAGCCAAACAATGCCTACTTTATGTCTTTTATCAGGTACAGGTCAAGACTTCATAATTTTGAGAATGAATTTAATCTTCAGTTTAAGGGAGATATTAAGGCAATGATTAATTACTATAAAGCCGAATACCCTTTTCTTTGATAACTGGAAACTTCGTCCAGGACATTATTGACAAAATAATAGCCCCAAAGGCTTGGAATTGCCTACATTAATTAATTGTTAAGAAGATGCTCTAAATTTTACTTAAGCTTCTAATTGACTTAGTTTTACACCGCATTACATAACAATAGCAGGCATGAAACAACCTCATAAAGTATTGGTAGTTGATGATGAGGAAGCCATACTTGAATTACTCAAGTACAACCTTGAAAAATCGGGTTATGAAGTTAGAATAGCCATAGACGGGGCAAAGGCAGTAGAAATTGCAAAGAAATTTACTCCGGATTTGGTCTTGTTGGATATCATGATGCCCAAGATGGATGGCGTGGAAACTTGTCGGCAACTGAGGGATATTCCGGAATTGCACAATACTTATATCGTTTTTCTTACAGCCCGCTCAGAGGAGTACTCAGAGGTAGCCGCCTTTGATATGGGTGCTGATGATTACATCACCAAACCCATTAAACCCCGGGCTTTGATGAGCAGGATAAGTGCACTCTTTAGAAGAGAAGGTAAAAAGAAGCCAGGAAGCAATCAAATCAATATGGGTAACCTTATTATTGATAGAACCAGCTATACCATTAAGGTGAAAAACAAGGAAATTAACCTTCCGAAAAAAGAATTTGAATTGCTTTATTTTCTTGCTCAAAATCCCAATAAAGTATTTAGTCGCGATGATTTATTGCAGAACATTTGGGGCTCAGACGTATATGTGCTTGCCCGAACAGTAGATGTACACATTCGAAAAGTAAGAGAGAAAATTGGTGAAGATTTCATAACCACCGTTAAAGGTGTAGGATATAAGTTCAGCCAAAACTAATTTTGTCGCATGACAATTGGTTCAAGGGGCATTGCATTTCTATTAGCCATTAGTGCTTCTTCTATAACCGTACTCTTCCTTTCATTGTTTGAAGGCCTGAAAGTTGAAATGCTTGCAGTGGCATTTCTCATTTGCTTTTCAGTTACCTACATCCTCACTTTTATTGTGATGGAATTCTTAATCTTTAGAGAGATCAACAAGATTTACCGGATCATAGAAAAGTTAAGGAAACGAGAGTTATCAAATATTGAAAATCAAAAGTCAAATCCATTAAATCCACTTAAAGGAATTAACGAAGAAATTTTTTCATTTGCCGAATTGAAGCAAAAAGAAATTGACGAACTCAAAAAACTTGAAACCTTCCGTAAAGAATTTATTGCAGATATTTCTCACGAATTGAAAACTCCCATTTTTGCAGCACAAGGTTTTGTACATACACTCATTGACGGGGCTGTAAGAGACAAATCTGTGCGGATGAAATTTCTAAAAAAGGCAGCAAAAAGTCTGGATGGGCTTGATCTGCTGGTTCAAGACTTACTCACATTGTCACAAATAGAAACAGGTGACATTAAAATGCATTTTGAGAATATTGACCTGTATAAATTGGTAGAAGAAATAATTGATCAGTTTGAAAACAAAAAAGCCGAGAAAAAGGAAATTGAATTTAAGATCAACAGCTCCTCAAAAAAAATTATGGTTTATGCCGATTGGCAACGCATGAACCAGGTAATGACCAACCTCATCTCCAATGCCATCAAGTACTCTCAAGAAACAGGTATCGTGACTGTCACATTTGATGTTGGTAAAAAACAAGTTACAACGAAAGTCAAAGATGAAGGCGAAGGTATTTCGCCAGAGCATATCAATCGTATATTTGAACGTTTTTATAGAGTTGATAAAAGCAGAAGCCGTGAACGAGGAGGTACAGGTTTGGGTTTGGCCATTGTGAAACACATTATGGAAGGTCACGGCTCAAAAGTTGAAGTAGAAAGTGTGCCGGGTAAAGGCTCTGTTTTTAGTTTTAGGCTACCAAGAGCAGTTGAATCATCCCAGGGCAATGCCTGAGGTCAATCATTTCTAAAATTAATTTGAAGATCAAAAAATTTAATTTTCAGGCTGCTATCATTTTTGAGGATGACGATTATTTCGTGCTCAACAAGCCCCCCTTTATATCTACCCTTGCCGACAGGGCGAGTGATCAAAACCTTTTGACGATGGCACGCAGTTACTATCCAGAAGCCCAGGCATGCCACAGGCTGGACAAGGAAACCAGTGGGGCATTGGTGTTTTCCAAACACCCAACAGCTTACAGGCACCTCAATATGCAGTTTGAGCACCGGGTGGTCCATAAGGTTTATCACGCGGTAATAGATGGCCTACATAATTTCAGTCAAAAAGAGGTGAGTGCACCCATTCATAAACTTTCAGACGGAAGCGTGAGAATCCAGGCCGGAGGGAAAGATGCCTATACGGTTTTTAACTCCATCAAGGCATTTAAGAACTATACTTTAGTAGAGTGCATCCCGCTTACAGGTCGTATGCACCAGATCAGGATACATTTGGCCGCAATCAATGCCCCCATTACCGGTGATGTACTCTATGGTGGAAAGCCTTTTTATTTGTCATCAATTAAAAGGGGCTTCAACCTAAAGAAGTGGACGGAAGAAGAGCCTCTGATGAAGCGCTTTGCCTTACATGCGCTAAAGTTGGAATTTAAGTCTTTAAAAGGACTTGATTTAGAAATAGAAGCTACTTATCCGCCTGATTTTGCAGCGCTAATAAAGCAGTTAGAAAAGGCCTCCAGATAAATTTTTAGGCCATTGTTGTTTTTAAAAAGCCATAAATCTATCTTTGTGTCCCTTTTTAAAAGGGGAGATTGATTTTTGATTAAAATTTAGCTTCAAAGTGGATCATAACAGCTATAAAACAGCGAATTTAAACAGTGCAACCATCCAACAGGATTGGTATGTAGTAGACGCCAATGCCAAGGTTTTGGGCCGTTTGGCAAGTGAAATTGCAAAAGTTATCAGAGGAAAGAATAAGCCCGGTTATACACCCCATGTGGCTTGTGGAGATAATGTTATTGTAATCAATGCAGACAAAATACGCCTGACCGGGAAGAAGTGGTCAGATAAACAGTATTATTCGCATTCTGGCTATCCTGGAGGGTTTAAGGTAAAAACTCCAAAAGAACTTAAGGCAAAATCAGCCTCTTTAATTATTGAAAACGCTGTTAAAGGAATGTTACCTAAGAACAGGTTAGGCAGTGCCATTTTTGGTCAGTTACATGTTTACAATGGAAATGAGCATCCGCATGAAGCCCAGCAACCCAAAGAATTAAAATTCTCATAAATGGAAATAGTAAATAAAATTGGAAGAAGAAAGACTTCAGTTGCCAGGGTTTATGTTAAACCGGGCAAAGGAGAGATCACTATAAATGACAGGGACCTTAAAACGTATTTTGTATCTGATATCCTTCAAACTGCAGTTAAACAGGCATTCACCATTGTGAAAGTAGATGGACAGTACGATGTAAGTGTAAGTGTTGAAGGAGGAGGAATTAAAGGACAGGCGGAAGCTATTCGTATGGCAATTGCCCGCGCAATGGTTCAAATTAATGAGGAGAATAAACCAGCTTTAAAGAAGGAAGGTCTGCTTACCCGCGACTCCAGAATGGTGGAACGTAAGAAGTACGGGAAAAGAAAGGCGAGAAGAAGATTCCAGTTTAGCAAGCGTTAATATTGAGATTGATGGCAGAGAAATTAACATATCAGGAGTTATTGGATGCAGGTGTTCATTTTGGTCACCTTACCCGTAAGTGGAACCCCAAAATGTCTTCATTCATTTTTATGGAGAAGAATGGTATCCATATCATAGACCTTAATAAAACTATTAATTGTCTTGATGAGGCAGCTTACGCATTGAAAAACATTGTTAGGTCAGGACGTAAAGTGATGTTTGTAGCTACAAAAAAGCAAGCTAAAGACATTGTTGCCGAAGAAGCTAAACGTTTAAACATGCCTTTTGTAACCGAGCGCTGGTTGGGTGGTATGCTTACAAATTTTGCAACTATTCGTAAGTCTTTGAAGAGACTTTCATCTATTGATAAATTGATGAAGGATGAGGCCTACGCAAATCTTGCAAAAAAAGAACGACTAATGTTGGGTCGTGAAAAGGCAAAGCTTGAAAAATTATTAGGGGGTATTGCAGAGTTGAATAGACTTCCTGCTGCATTATTTGTGATTGATGTTAAGCGAGAGCACATTGCAGTTAATGAAGCGCAGAAATTAAATATTCCTGTAATCGCTATGGTTGATACTAACTCTGATCCTTCAGGGGTTGATTTTCCTATTCCTGCAAATGACGATGCTTTTAAATCAATTTCAATTGTTA
>CAZVFM010000060.1:0-13208 GCA_964626095.1 uncultured Roseivirgaceae bacterium
GTCCATATTTTGGTGCCTACTATTCAGATATATTGAAAAGAGTTATTGATAAAGTAGAGTAGCGCAATCAGTGATATTCTAAATACTCATCTCTTTTCTAAATCTGTCAACATTTGATTGATAGTGTCTTGAGATAACCAATGGTTTCCCATAAACACACCCTCAATTTTTCTGGTAGCGGAAATATCTTCTAATGGATTCGCGCCAAGTAAAACCAACTCAGCCACATTGCCTTGTTTGATGATTCCGGCATCACTTCTATTAAAATATTTTGCAACATTGACAGTTCCACTTTGTAAAGCTTCAAAGGGTGTTAAGCCTGAAAGCACCATGTATTTCAATTCGTGATGAATAGCAAAGCCCGGCACATTAAAAATCTGTGGAGCATCTGAACCTAATAAAAGTCCAATACCATTGCGCTGACATTCGAGAATTAGTTTTCTTCTTAACTCAAGAAAGTAATCAATATCTGCTTGCTCAAAGCCCGGATTACTCAACCAATTCTTTCTTCCATTCAGCCAGCCGCTCATCATGCTTTCGCTGATGTACTTCATCTCGTCTTCTTTAACAATGGCATCTACATCAGCTTTGGGATTGAATGCGCGTTCAAACAAACTTTGTGTAGGCACAACCCAAACATTGTATTGTTTAAGCGCTTGCATCAATTTGGGTATCTGACTAAGGTCTGCTTGTGATGCTACAAAAGCACCAAAAGGTCCGGCTTGTTGCTCTACCATTTTTTCGATACCGGGTACCATGCCTTCAATAAATCCATCCAAATGATCAATGGAGGAATAAGGAGATTCAATTGCTCGCCAAACACCCACGCCAAAAGAAACGTGACCGGCATAGGGTATACCTACTTCATGTGCAGTAGCTGCAATGGCATCAAATTTTTCCCTGCTTAAACCGGGATGCATTTTTAAATAATCATAGCCGGCAGCTTTTTGTTGACGCACCATTTCAGTACCTGCCTCTGGTGATTTAACACTTATACCATTGAATGAGGGTCCGGTGCTATAGAAATTTGGACCCAGAACTTCTCTACTTTTTACTTTACTTCTCAGCTCAATATGTTGCGGGTGGCCCAACATGCCACGAATGCTTGTAATCCCATTGGCCAAATAAAGTTTTAGTACTTCCTTCATGGGCTCCATATCATCAATGGGTGGTACGTGTGCATGCATCTCTGCAAGTCCAGGAATTAGGTATTTTCCTTTTGCATCAATCACTAAAGCATCTTTACTGAATTTTACTTTTGATTCATCGCCCAAGGCCTTTATGCTACCATTGTGAATGACAACCGTTTGGTTTTTTAACATCCGCTCTGTATCCATAGGGATTACATTCACGGATTTTAACACAACTTCCTTTTGTCTGGTATCAACAAGAGTCTGGCTTTTACCCCAAATGGTGCAAAGCAGAACTAAAAGAATGGCGCTGAAGTATTTCATGGTGTTGGAGATTTACTCTAAGCTAAATCAATGTGCTCATAAAGCGAAATACTTAGTAGACAAGCCCATGCAGAAGTTTGTATCTGGTCATTAAGTCTGAAGAGTGGGTAATACCGGCAAAGAAATCTTTCAGCTAAATTGTAACCTTTAAACTTCCACCCGGTAATAGAAGCAAAATTGACAAAAGACCTGATGAGTGATGAGTCCCTGATGGACGCTGTAAAGACAGGTGACTTGCAAAAGGCAGCCATACTGTTCGACAGGTACCATAAAAGGATATACAACTACCTGGCACGCATGTGTTCCGACAGGGAAGCGGCTGAAGACCTGACCCAGAATGTATTTCTGCGGCTGATGCGCTATCGGCATACTTATCGGCCTGAACTGAGGTTTCAGTCATGGATATACCAGGTGGCGCGTAATGTTTTTACGGATCACTACAGGTCTCAGAAAGTGCGAAAGTCGGATTATGGAGATGTGGAACGCATGGAAAATACAGGGGAGTCTACAGACGATTTTTTGCAAGAAGAACGCGAAGCCATTTTGCATAAATCATTGGCTTTGCTGAAAGAAGAGGACAGGGAGTTGTTGGTACTGACTAAGTTTCAACAGATGAAATACGAGGAAGTAGCCGAAGTGCTGGATACCACGGTGGCAAATGTGAAGGTTAAAGTGCACCGGGCCATACAAAAATTGAGAGAGCTTTATTTCGAACTGGAAAAGAACTGATATGAAAAGAGAAAATATTGAAGCGCAATTGATAGCCTATATCCAAAATGATTTAGGTGAGTCTGAGATAAAGGAGATTGAACAACTTATAGAGGAAGATGATGAAGTTAGCAGGCTTTACCGCGAGCTACTTCAACTGGAGCAAGCTTTGCAATCTATACCAACACTTGAACCCAGTGCCGGGTTAAGGCAAAAATTTATAATTGATTTAGAGGAAGAGCAATTGAGCGCTCAACCAAAATCAAACAGCAGGTTTCTATTCTTTACGCAAAGCCCGGTTTGGAGAGTTGCAGCAGCCTTTGCACTCATAGCTACCGGATTGTTCATTGGAATTTGGATAGCTGGAAACAACAAGCAGCATAGCGCTGAGATTGCAAGCCTGCGAGAAGAAATAGAACTGACCAGGAATTTGATGTTCGAGGCGTTAAACAATAGCGGTTCAGCCAGCGCAAGAATTCATGCAGTTAATGCCAGTGAACATATCAGCAAAGCTGATCCTGAAATCATCAAGGTGCTCATCAAGACCATGAATGAAGATGAGAATACAAATGTAAGGTTAGCTGCCATGCGTGCACTCACCCGATTCGATACCGAAGAAGTGGTAAAGCAGGCATTTGTAAAAAGTCTTGATATTCAAACTGACCCGATATTACAGATTACACTCATCAACTTTTTAGTTGAATGGAATGATAAGCGGGCAAAAGAAAATCTAAAAAAACTTATAGAAAAAGATGAAACACTGGAGGCGGTAAAAGATGAGGCCTACTTAGCCATCTTCAGATTATCATAAATAAAAACAGAACAAAAAAATCAAAAAATCATGAAAGCAAAATTTATAACCGTTGTTGTATTGTTCTTCACTTTATTCTCAGTAAATGTGATGGCGCAGGAATTCAAGCTTAGCAAATCTAGCGGCAAGCTTATTGTAAAAGAGGTAAACAAAGTAGAGTTTGAAGGCACATCAGGTAATGAAATCATCTTCTCAACTGATGATGGCGGTCGTAAAACCAATGAAAGAGCGGAGGGTTTGCGTATAATCAATGCTATGGGATTGGAGGACAATACTGGAATTGGACTTTCTGTTACCGACAAGGGAGGAAATATTGAGGTCTATCAGCTATCTAAAATGTCTTATAAGACTTATACCATCAAAGTACCTAAAGGTGTAAGTATAGTTTACGAGCATTCTGGTACGCAAGGAAGTAAAGCAAAATTTACAAAGGTGGAGAGCGAAATTTCAACATCTACCTTACACAATGGAGTAATCCTTCAAGATGTAACCGGACCCATGACTATTAATACAGTTCATGGCTCAATTGATGTTGTATTCAGCGAAGTAAGCCAAAGGAGTCCTGCTTCTATTATCTCAGTTCATGGGCTTGTAGATGTTACTTTACCTTCAAGCACCAAGTCTAATCTTAAAATCTATACCAATTGGGGGGAGGTATTTGCTTCACCTGATTTAAAAATTGAATTTGAGCAAAGTGGAGACATGAAACGCTATGGTGGTAATGATATGCGCGGTAAGTTAAATGGAGGTGGTGTGGAGATGACATTATCGTCTACACACAATAACATCTACCTCAGAAAAAAATGAAAAATACAAAAAAGTAATAGTATAAGATTATTCTCTTCGAGGGATGAAGGGCCGAAATAATCTCAGATTATTATGGTGGCAATAAAAAAAAACAACAAACAATGAAAAAATTTATTTTAATTTTATCATTCATTCCATTTTTAACATATAGTCAAACAGAAGTTAAAAGTCAAATTAAAATGACCACTACTTATGGTTCAGAAAATCTGGAATTACAAGACATATTAACTTTTCAAAATATTGATTACTTTAAAGTTCTATTTACTGGAAAAGAGCTTAAAGGAAAACATTTTGGCCTCATAGTTAAAAAATTATGGGATGGAAGAACCACTGAAACTGATACAATTATTAACACTGCCAAACTTCAAGGAATGGCGCCAATTTTATCTGACTCCTTAAAATTTAAAGTTACTGCACAAAAAATTGGTAATGACAAGCTAAAGGTTTTGTTCAGATTTCCTCAATTTGTAAATGAACGATTATATGAAGCGACTAATTCGTATGACTACTCATTAAGAGATATAGGAACTAAAATGGAAATTAGAATAGGTAAAGAATTTCCAGCTTTTGCTTATATTTTACCTTATGAAAAAGATGGTTGGAAGATGTGGTGCGCTGTAGACAGTAGTGGAAAAGATGTAGAAAACTGGGGGAAAGAATTTGGGATAAAACACTATTTGATATTTGAAATGAAATTTGAATAAATCACTGTTACAAACACTCAACGTAATACAAGAGATTGCTTCAATCGTTCAGCAATGACGAACTACTACCTCATCTTACTTCAAACTTGAATCAGCATGAAAACATTATTGATTATCATGAGTAACTTACTTTGCCTTATGCAAAGCCATGCGCAGAAGCAAATTCAGGAAACATTTGCATGGGAGCTAGGTCAAAAAATTGCTATGGAATTTGATTACCCCGAACTCATCAAAGTGCAGGTCTGGGATAAAAACGAAGTTATGGTCAAGGGAAGTGTTAACATCAACTTCGGGGAGAATGATGATGCCTTTAAGCTGAACGCCTCCAAAGAAAAGGATAGACTGAACATCAGCGGAAGCATAGAAAACTATAAGCAATTGCCCAAGACCATCACCCTGGTTCACAAAGGAGAAAAATACTTCTTCAGAACTTCCAGTTACAATGCACCTGAAATACAACGATTCAAAGAGGAGCAGGGCATCAAGAACATGGAGATGTATTCACAAGGTGTGCAAAATGAAATAATTCTGGAGGTATTTGTTCCGCGCAATGCCGAATTGAACATTGAATCCACTTATGGTGTGATTGAAGTCCTTAATCATCCCGGTCCATTACATGCCAGCTCTAAATACGGAGCGGTCGATATTAGTCTTGCTGCAAACAGCAAGAACAGCATAAAGGCAAGTACAAGATATGGAGAGGTATATACCAACCTTGAAGTAAAATTTAACAGCACAGCGAAAGAAGACTTGGTGAAGTGGAACGATGTAAGCTGTGAGCTTAATGGTGGTGGTAAGCAACTACAGGTATCATCAACCTATGGCAATGTTTACATGCGCAGACAAAAGTAAACCTGATTAATTTCTTAAAAATAAAAAGCCCCTGAGCAATTACTTTGCAGGGGCTTTTCAGATTAAAGCGTTTAGATTAGATCTTAGAAGTAAGCTCTTTTCCAGCTTTGAACTTGGCAACTTTCTTAGCCTTGATTTTGATTGTTTCTCCAGTCTTAGGATTGCGACCATTTCGGGCAGCTCTTTTTGAAGAAGAGAAAGTACCGAAACCTACAAGGGTAAGTTTATCGCCTTTCTTAAGCGTCTTGGTAACACCCTCTACAAAAGACTCAAGGGCAGCACCTGCCTGTGCTTTGGTAATGCCAGCGTCTTCAGCAATTTTACTAATTAGTTCAGCTTTGTTCATAAATTGGTTTAGTTAATAGTTATATAACGGGGCGCAAATATAGGGGCTTTTTGGTATCCTCAAAATTTTGCTCAAAAGGAAGGTTTACCACTCATTACAGGCCCATTCTTTTTATAAAATAGTGCTGTGTTAAGGAAGCGATTTTAATAAAATATGTCAAATATGTTCTTTTTTGAGTAGAAATACCTTTACCTTTACATCGGCTATGGTACAGTGCCTTAGTCATTTAAGTAATTATCAATTTTAATAATGCAAAAAGGAACAGTAAAATTCTTTAATAACTCCAAAGGTTTTGGATTTATTAAGCCAGATGACGGAAGTGAAGACATCTTTGTTCATTCCTCAGGTCTTGTTGACGAGATCCGCGAGAACGACAAAGTCCAGTTTGAAGTTCAAAATGGAAAAAAAGGTCTCAACGCAGTTAACGTAGAGGTATTGAACTAAATTTATTTTATAAATTAATTCATTACTATTGCCAAAGCCAACCCCTCGGGTTGGCTTTGTTGTTTTGTCCTTGTCTGTTTTAATTACAGGAACATAGCATTGACTTTTCTTAGCTTAGCATCTACTTTGGATTAGGCTGAAAAATATATTACCGCTATTTCCGATTTAATCACGATATTTGCCTATTAAAACCAGCATGGTATTAGTCGCCAGCTTTTAAACTTGTTATCATTAATTATACTATCCATTGACATTTAAAGATTTTAATTTGGAAAGCAGTCTTTTGGAAGGACTGAATGCGATGAATTTCCAAAAGCCAACACCAATACAAGAGCAAGCCATACCCATGATTATGGAGGGTAAAGACATTATCGCCTGTGCACAAACCGGGACAGGCAAAACAGCCGCTTTTGTCCTTCCTATTATTCATAAAATCATTAAAGAAAAAACTCAGGGTTCACTAAATACATTGGTTATTGCGCCAACGCGTGAACTTGCTCAGCAGATAGACCAGCAGATAGAAGGTTTAGGTTATTTCACCGGAGTGAGTTCGATACCTGTGTATGGAGGAGGAGATGGCTTTGCATGGGAACAACAACGAAAGGCAATGGAGCAAGGTGCAGATGTTATCATAGCTACACCAGGCCGACTGATTGCTTTACTTTCAGCAGGTACAATAAAATTAGATAAACTTAAATATTTGGTTTTAGATGAAGCTGACCGCATGCTTGACATGGGCTTTTATGATGACATTGTGCGCATCATCAACTATCTCCCAACTGAAAGGCAAACACTTCTTTTTTCTGCCACAATGCCTCCTAAGATTAGAGCGCTTGCCAATAAAATTTTGAAAGATCCTGTTTCTGTAAACATTGCAATATCTAAACCTGCTGAAGGTATTAACCAACTAGCCTTTTACGTTTTTGATGAACAAAAGGTAAAATTAATTGAGCTTATTCTTGAAGATGAAACTTATAGCAGCGTGGTTATTTTTGCCGGTACTAAAGAAAATGTAAAGAAGCTGGAAGGTACGCTTCAAAGAAGAGGAATGTCGGTAAAAGGATTTCAATCTGATTTAGAACAAGCTGAACGTGAAACAATATTACGTGCATTTAAAAACAGACAACTAAGAATATTGGTGGGTACAGATATACTTTCTCGTGGTATAGATGTTGAAGGTATTAGTTTAGTGATTAATTTTGATGTGCCGGGTGATGCCGAAGATTATATACACAGAATCGGTCGCACTGCACGTGCCGAAACTACCGGGACTGCTATTACTTTTGTAAACTCAAAAGACTTTAGAAAATTGCAAAGCATTGAACGCCTGCTGGGTAAAGAAATTCGAAAAGTAGATTTACCTAAGGAAATTGGCGAAGGACCCGATATGACTAACATTGTCAGGCACAAACACGATGGACCCAAGCGCAAGCCCTTTAAAAAGAAACTATTTAATCGTAAAAGGGAGAATTAATTAATTATTGCAGTTCTCAAATTATGAGCTGCTTCAAAACTTCAAATCCAAAATTTTGAATCTCTTATCAGCTGAAAGCATTTCCAAAGCGTATAGTGAACGCTGGCTTTTTAAAAATATAACTTTAGGAATTTCTCAAGGAGACAAACTCGGTTTGGTAGGCCTGAACGGTACGGGTAAATCAACTTTACTGAAAGTGTTATCGGGCCTCATTCCATCCGATAGTGGACAAGTAGCGAAGAAGGAGGGGCTTCGCCTAGGATATCTTGAGCAGCAACCCAACGTTGATCCGCAGGCAATAGTTAAAGAAGTTATTTTTGATGACCATAACGAAGTGGCCAAAGTTGTAAGCGCTTATGAAGATTGCCTTTTAAATCCCGATACATCATCCGATAAAATGCAAGCCATTCTTGAACAGATGGAGGCATTGGATGCCTGGGATTATGAATCGAAAGTAAAGGAGGTTGTTGATAAACTAGGCTTACCCGGTTTGGAACAGAAATTTGAGTCGCTATCCGGTGGGCAGCGCAAGAGGGTAATGATGGCCAGGCTGATTTTATCAGAACCTGATCTCATAATTATGGATGAGCCAACCAACCATTTAGATTTGCAAGCCATTGAATGGTTAGAAAATCACCTGGCTGCTCAGAGCATTAGTTTAATTATGGTTACTCACGACAGGTATTTTCTTGATAACGTGGCCAATGAAATTCTTGAATTAGATCGCGGAAAACTTTATCGCTACAAAGGCAATTATGCCTATTTTCTGGAAAAGAAGTCAGCTCGTGAAGTTGCTTTACAAACAGAAGTTGAAAAGGCACGAAACTTATACAAGAAAGAGTTGGAGTGGATGCGGAAGCAGCCCAGGGCAAGGGGCACAAAAGCCAAGTACAGAATTGAAGCCTTTGGCGAGATTGAAAAAGTGGCCAAACAAAATTTAAACAGAAATAAACTCGAACTTGACATCAAAGAAACCCGACAGGGGGGGAAGGTACTTGAAGTATATGATTTGAAGAAAAGTTATGGAGATAATAAACTGATTGACGATTTTTCATATATCTTCAAAAAGCATGAAAGGATTGGTGTAGTCGGAAAAAATGGATCGGGCAAATCTACATTGTTGAATATTCTCACAGGAAAAATTAAGCCAGATTCCGGAGAAGTAATCAAAGGTCAAACCACACAGATTGGTTATTTTACACAGGAAGTCGATGACCTGAAAATAAGTAATCGATTAATTGATGAGGTAAAGAATATTGCCGAGTTCATCACACTTTCTGATGGTAGCCAGGTTTCTGCATCTAAATTCCTGGATCAATTCCTGTTTCCACCGGCTATGCAATATAGTTTGGTTGAAAAGCTAAGTGGCGGAGAGAAGAAACGTTTGCAACTATTAAAAGTATTGATAACAAACCCAAACTTTTTGATTCTTGATGAACCAACGAATGACCTGGACATTGATACCTTGAATGTATTGGAAGAGTTTCTTGAGAAATTTACTGGTTGTTTGATGCTGGTATCACACGACAGGTATTTTATGGATAAGCTTGTGCAGCAATTGATCGTTTTTGAAGGGGGGGGCAAGGTAAGGATGTTCAATGGTAATTATAGCGATTATAGAAATTATCTGGAGGAGAAAGAAGGGGCTGAAGCGATAGTACCAAGTAAGAAAGTTGTAGAAGTAAAATCTGTTCAAGCTGTTACAGGTGCAGAGAAGCGAAAACTATCCTATAAAGAAAGGGAAGAACTTGAAAGGCTTCCGGAAGAAATTGAGAAGCTTGAAAATGAAAAAGCCAGCTTGGTCAAACAGTTAAATGAAGCAGGTACGGACCATGTACGGCTTCAGGAAGTAGCTGAACAAATAGCTAAGATTACTGCACTTGTTGAAAGTAAAACCTTAAGATGGCTTGAATTGGAGTCATAATTTATAGACTAATTTATTAACAGGTATGCGAAAAACTATACCACTCTTTGTTCTGTTGCCACTGATTTTTGGTAATTGTATAGCAAATAATCAAAGCGAAGCCGAGGCACAAATACGTGATGTAATGGCCCGGCAAGTTGAAGCCTGGAATAATGGTGATATAGATGCCTTTATGCAAGGTTATTGGAATTCTGATTCATTGCGTTTTATCAGTTCAAGGGGAACAACTTATGGTTGGCAAATGACTTTAGATAGCTACAAACGCTCTTATCCCGATAAGGCAACCATGGGCATCCTTACATTTGAAATTTTAGAAATAGATGTGTTGAGCGAGAGCTCCGCATTTGTTTTGGGCCGATGGCATTTACAAAGAGAAGCACCTGTTGGAGGTTATTATACTTTGCTCTGGAAGAAGATTGATGGAGAATGGTTGATTGTACTTGATCACACTAGTTAATATGAGTCACGGTTACCAAGAGACACTAGACTATCTTTATAGTGCCTTACCTATGTTTCAAAGGGTTGGAGCTGCGGCTTTTAAAAAGGATTTAAGTAATACAATTGCCTTATGTAATTACCTGGGAAATCCACAACACAAATTTAAATCGGTACATGTCGGAGGTACAAATGGCAAAGGCAGTAGTTCACACATGATAGCCTCAGTTTTACAAGAAGCTGGTTATAAAACAGGATTGTATACTTCTCCGCACTTAAAAGATTTCACAGAGAGAATAAAAGTAAACGGACAGTCGGCCGAACAGGATTATGTCATTGATTTTGTAAAGAGAATAAAGCCACAAATTGAATTATTAAGACCTTCATTTTTTGAGATTACTGTAGTAATGGCTTTTGATTATTTTGTCAGACAGAATGTTGACATAGCTGTGATAGAAGTAGGAATGGGCGGAAGACTCGATTCAACCAATGTGATTGTTCCCATCTTAAGTTTAATTACCAATATTGGCTCTGATCATAAAGAGTTTCTGGGTGACAACCCGCAAAAAATTGCAATAGAAAAGGCTGGAATCATTAAGTCAAAAGTGCCGATAGTTATCAGCGAATACCAGGAAGATGTTGCGCAGGTATTCGAAGAGAAATCCAGGGAACACAATGCGATGCTGTACTTTGCTTCAAAAGAATTTACCTGTAGTAAAAATGAATACCCGAAAAGCAGCTATGAGGTAATAAATCAAGAACACTTACTTTACACTCAACTTGAACTTGATTTATTGGGTAATTACCAACAAAAAAATTTGCCGGGCGTATTAAAATGTTTGGATTTACTTAAGCAAAATGATTTTAGTATTTCAGATGAGCAAATCATTCAAGGATTAAAGAAAGTTATTACCAATACCGGACTTAAAGGGCGTTGGCAAGTAATCGCTCAACAACCGCTAACCGTTTGTGATACAGGGCATAATTTAGAAGGCATAAAAGAAGTTCTTGAGCAGATTGATCAGCAAAAATTTGATCAATTGCATATGGTGTGGGGTTCAGTAAAGGACAAAGACATTGATGGTATATTTTCCATACTTCCTGAAAACGCAAAGTACTATTTTTGTGAGGCCAAAATTCCAAGGGCATTACCTGCAGATGCCTTAAAAGCTAAAGCCGAAATTTTTGGATTAAAAGGCGAAGTAATACAAGATGTAAATGAGGCTTTGCGCGCAGCAAGAAAACATGCGAATTTAAATGATATGATTTTTATTGGAGGAAGTACATTTGTCGTGGCTGAGCTTACTGAATTATGAGAAGTAAAATTCAAAAATTCAAGGCAATTGAGGCCTATCCTAATGTAGTTGAGCCTGGCAAAGAAATCTATAAAAGCATAAAAGGAAACTGGAACAGTACTTTCTTTAAGAATGATAAACCTATTACCATTGAACTCGCCTGCGGCAGGGGAGAATATAGTGTTGCTCTTGCTGTTTTATTTCCCGAAAGGAATTTTATAGGAGTTGATATAAAAGGAGAAAGGATATGGAAGGGCAGTACACAAGCATTGGAAAAGGGTTTGAACAATGTGGGTTTTCTTCGTACCAATATCCTGAACATATCTGAGTTCTTTGTTGAAAATGAAGTTGATGAGATCTGGGTTACCTTCCCTGATCCACGCCCGCGTAAAAGAGACATTAAAAGAAGACTGACCAGTCCGCGATACCTGGCATTTTACAAAGAGATTATTAAGCCGGGTGGTTTTCTTCGTTTAAAAACAGACAATACCCAGCTGTACGAGTATACACTTGAAACCCTTTTAGCAAGGGCGGATATAGATGAACTGGCGCATACGGCTGATCTGTATCATTCAGCACTAAGACCAGAATGTTATGATATTCGCACCCGATATGAAGCGCAATTCTCTGCACAGGGGCATGATATCAAGTACCTGAGGTTTTGCTTTAAAGCCTGATCAAGCATCAAATTTTCCCTTCGTGTAATTGCTGTTGATTACTAAGTTATTTTCAATGGGAATCTTGATTATTTCTTAACTTGATTCTTGAAAACAAACCAAATAAAGTCATGGCAAAGAAATCTGTTAAGAAGGCGGCAAAAAAAACCGCAAAGGCTGTTAAAAAATCTGTAAAGAAGAAAGTAAAGAAGGCAGTTAATACGGCTAAAAAGAAGGTCAAAAAAGTAAAAAGAACAGGTAAGGCCAAAGTAAAAAAGGCCGTTAAAAAAGCAAAATCTGTTCAGAAGAAAGCAGTTAAGAAAGTTCAGGCGGCCAAGAGAAAAGTAAAGGCTAAAGCAGTAAGTACTAAAAGAAAAGTGAAAGCTAAGGTAGCAGAAATCGAGACCAAGCTTGCTGAAAAAATTGAAGACCTGGCACCTGGCAATGCAGAAGAAGCAAGTCAGATGAAGTAGTTTTAAAATCTATTTAAATTCAACATTACTGTTCGTTAATTGTATCAGCACTTGGAATGCTATGCCTAAATTTATTTCTATGAAATATTATATTATTCTATGTTCACTTTTCCTTTCTAATTCTTTTACTTTCTCACAAACTAGCCAGGTAAAAGTTCCGGATATGGTTGTGCAGTATCAGGCCGATATCTGGGCTATGGAAAGAAAGTATTCAGTTAAAATATCTTCGGAGTACCTTGATCGCATGCAAGGCTTCCACCAAACATGGATGCAGCAATTAAATGCAGTTGCTTTTGACGGGTTGAATTATTCAGACCAGGTAGATTATATTTTGCTTAAGAGAAATATTGCCAGGAATTTGTATTTCCTTGGGCAGAGTAAAGAGACCTATAACCAAATTAATAAATACCTGCCTTTTGAGAAAGATGTGATGTCATTCATACAACTCAGAAGAAGAGGGAGCCGGCCGGATGCACAGGCGAGCGCAGTACTTTTTAATGCTTTAAAGTCGAATGTATCATTAGCAAAGTCCAATGCCGAGCGACTGGGTAAACTCAGTTATCGTAACGCCTTACATACTGCTGAAGCAGTTGATCAACTTTCTAAAGCATTGGAAGATTCACATAAATTTTATTTGGATTATGATCCATTGTATACCTGGTGGTGTAGCAAGCCTTACATTGAATTGAATGAAGAGCTCAAGAAGTTTGGCGACTTCATTAAAGAATTCAGATTAGAAGATAAGAGTATGGATGATGGTAGCGGCATTATTGGAAGTCCGATAGGTGATGCAGAGATGATGCGTTTGTTGGAATTTGAATTTAT
>CAZVFM010000061.1:0-13194 GCA_964626095.1 uncultured Roseivirgaceae bacterium
CGTTAAGCATTCCATCTTTTGTACGCACATAAAATGTGTAATCATCTTTGTTAATTCCATCTTTTAAACCATAAGGGATAAACCAACGTTCACCATCATAAGCTAGTTGCGTTTGAACTGGTACATTACTCAATACAGAATACCTTATCATTGGGGGCAAAACACTCGCTATAGAGGCTTCATCAATATCTGCATCACCCACCAGTTCCTCGTTCCACAAAACATGGTAATTAAAATAGCCCTCCTCTAATTGTGCAAGCTCAATAACCAATAATTCTTTTTGAGATGATGGCTTCTCATGTATGGTACTAAAGCGACCAGATGCCCTTAACTCGCTTATGACTCTTCGTTTCAGGATATCGAGAAGGTCACCTTTTTTCTCAAAAATTAATTTGGCTTGCTCACCCAATTGAAAGACAACTTGCACTGATGGTTTCACCCTATCAATACCCATGTACCTGCGCAAGGGGTTATATAATTCATCACTCGCATTTACCCAACCGGTAATATGAAGGGGGTTATTAATAACCGTACGGGCAGCAGGATTTCTCCTCGCATCTTTCAATGCAGTTTCTACTTCTCTCTTAAGCTGAGCATCCAAACCCGGAGAAAAAACATAAGCAGCATTGGGTACATCAAAAGTAGCGATCGACTTAAAAGATTTTAATAAGGTTGCGCTATTTTCATCAATATCTTCATCAGAAACAGCTATTCCATCTGTTTCGCCCTTCTGCAACATCTCAATGGAACGCTCATGTGAATAAGAGAAATCAATAGAAGAGAAAAAATCATCGGCCACAATACCTCTTTCTCGAAGTACACCTAATGGAATAAAATAACCCGATGTAGAGGAAGGTTTGATAAAAGTAAATTTCTTGTTGCGTAAATCCTGAAGTGTATTGATCTCATTTGAAGCATTGACCAATATATAACCCGTATAACTTTCCTTATTATTTACGAAGTGTGTCAGGCTTATCTCAAGCTCAGGAAATTCATCTTTCGCTTTAAGATAGGCCAGGGGTCTGAATACACCCAGGTCTAAATGTCCTTTGGATAATAAATATCCTAGCTCATCTTTATCTACGTATTGAATCTCAACATTTACTCCTGTGGAATTCTTAATCCATGTACCTACCGATTGAAAAGTCTGCTTCAGCTCGGTGTCATTTCTAAACGGAATTACACCCACTTTAAGCGTTTGCTGTGCACAAAGCACCTGAGAGATAAATAAGAGCAGTACACCAAAGCACTTCATATTAATAAGTTAAATAACTGAACTCGTAAAACGAAAGTACAAAAATGGTATTAAGCCACGCTTCCTTGCCAGGATAAAATGCCTCAATTATAAGATATACTCAACTGCAACTGCTACAAGGGCGCCAAAAATGGCCACCGTTAATTTGCGTGCATTGAAACTATGCTCAGGGCTACTTTCAAAAACAATTGTAGTAGAAATATGCAAAAAATTACCACAAACCAAGGCATACAGCCAGATCAATCCTTGTTCTGAAAGAATCTCCTGCTCAACAAAATAAGTACTGATTAACAATCCGATAGGTGCTGCCAAAGAGAATGCTATTAAATGTGGTAGTGCCTTGGTTCTTCCTCCTAGCTGTATACTCAGTACCGTCATCAAGGCAAAAGCTGCCGGTGCACGATGCAAAACTATACCCAACAGTACGGCATTGGCATCGTAAGCCATTCCCATGTTTTGCGGCTGAGCAAGCATACTGCCTTCTAAAAAGGCATGCAAGCACAAGGCACCCAGTAACACCAATGCTGATAAGCCATTGGCCTGATGGTGCCCATGAGTATGTTCGTGTGCAGTATGCATATGGCCGTGCTCTACCCCGGAAGTAAAGTATTCTAATACTTGCTGCAGAAAAAAGCCCGCTAATACAAAAAGTCCGATAAAACGAATGCCACTATTTTGAAGATACAGTTCTGGAAGAATATGAATAACAGTTATGGCAAAGAGATAGGCCCCGGCAAAAACCAGTAACAACCTATAATTTCTGGTTCGACCCCCCGGAATTAGATAGATTAACAAACCGGATAACAAAGGAGCAAGAAAAAGCACAATGATTTTTGTAACCATGTTGCAATGATAAGTAAAAGCTGGTTTATTTTTTTCGAAATACTCCTTCCGAAATTCTAATCGCTTGCAGAATATCTCTTTACCTGGCTACTGTGGTATACTGCTTTATACCCTCTGATATGTAAAGGGATTGGCTTCCATCAGGTTCGGAATAGATGAGTATGGCATCCAGACTTGGATCATTTTCAATTATACTTATGGCCTTTTCATGACCCGCCACCATAAAGGCAGTGGCATAGGCGTCTGCAGTCATGCAATCATTGGCGAAAACAGAAGCACTTAGAATAGCCCGGTCTATCGGGTAACCTGCAACCGGATCTATGGTATGTGAATATTTTATGCCATCTATTTCGCGGAAGTTGAAATAGTTTCCTGAGGTTGCCAAAGCACGATCCTGAAGTTTTACATAGGCCTTAAATTCTTGAAGTGATGGGTTAACTACAGGATCTAAAATGCCAATTTCCCATACCTTATTTTTTGTCAGGTTAACTCCGCTGGCAACTACCTCTCCGCCTATCTCTACAAACAAATTACTGATGCCCTTAGCTTTTAAAAAATCAGCCACCACATCTACACCATAACCTTTTGCAATGGCACTGAAATCAAGCTGTGCTCTATTATCTTTCTTCCATACGCTATCGGCATTGTAAATAATATTGCCAAAGCCTATGAAAGTCATTATAGAATCAATTTTGTTTTGAGTTGGTTTCATTTCCTTTGCAGGGCCAAACCCCCATAAGTTTACCAAAGGCATAACGGTAGGATCAAATGCGCCTGAGGTGTTCTCATAAATTTCAGCCGAGCGTACAAGTACCGGATAGAAATAAGGAAGCTGGAATTTAAATGATTGACTATTGTTAAACTGAGAAATTTCAGCATCGGAAATGTAAGTACTTAGCGATTGATTAAATACACGCAATAACGAATCGATTTGTGTTTTAAAATTTCTTTCTGCTTTATCAAAATATTGAATGTGATAAGTGGTGCCCATAGTTGCGCCCTCAATTGCTACGAAAGGTATTTGCTGATTTTGCCTGTACAACCATACCAGAAACATGGCAGTTAGCAGCACAAAAGTGTAAACGATATTTTTTACTCTTAGACTCATTGTATGAATTTTCTTGCGCAAGTTAAGGATGTTTAAATTCACAGTTTGTCAAATACTAAATACTTGATCCATAAATATTCGGTACCTTTGGATCAAAGTTTTTACATGCGCGAAGATTACCTAAAGGCTGATGATGAGCATTTTGATGCAGTAGAGAAAGAAGTAGAAAAAGTACTGCGCCCCAGTCAGTTTGCCGATTTCACCGGACAACAAAAGGTGGTCGATAATATCAAGATTTATGTACAAGCAGCGAAGCAACGCACCGAGCCCCTAGACCATGTATTATTGCACGGACCTCCGGGCCTGGGAAAAACCACCCTCTCTTACATTATCGCCAACGAGTTAGCTGCCAATATTAAGGTAAGTTCAGGACCTGTGTTGGATAAGCCCGGTGATTTGGCCGGATTACTCACCAATCTGGAAAGTGGTGATGTACTTTTCATAGATGAAATTCATCGTCTCAACCCCATTGTGGAAGAGTATTTATACTCAGCTATGGAAGATTTCAAAATTGATATCATGCTGGATACTGGTCCGAATGCACGATCCGTACAAATTGGTCTCAATCCATTCACTTTAATTGGAGCCACCACCAGAGCGGGTTTGCTGACTTCCCCATTAAGGGCACGTTTTGGTATCAACGCAAGGCTAGAATATTATGATGCTCAACTACTGACCAGTATTGTTGGACGTTCTTCAGATATTTTGAAAGCACCGATAGATCAGGAAGCTGCATTTGAAATTGCAAGGAGAAGTCGTGGTACACCCCGCATTGCCAATAATCTTTTACGCAGAACAAGAGATTTCGCACAAATAAAAGGCGATGGAAGAATTACGCTTGAGATAGCAAAGTTTGCTTTGAAAGCTTTGGATGTAGATGAGCATGGACTCGATGATATGGACAACCGTATACTCAGCACCATCATTGAAAAATTCAAAGGCGGACCCGTAGGCATTTCAACCATTGCAACAGCAGTAAGTGAAGAAGCCGAGACCATTGAAGAGGTGTACGAACCCTTTCTTATTCAGGAAGGCTATATCAAACGCACCTCAAGAGGAAGGGAGGCAACAGAACTTGCGTATAAACATTTAAAAATTAAACCTCCCGGAAATACAGGAAGTCTGTTTGGGACTTAGCCTCCAAAAGCCCATCTTAAAAAATACGGCATGGCTTTACTCCAGGTTTCCTGATTGTGTTTGCCCCCTATCACCTCAAGGTATTCAACATCAACAAATGGGCGGTACCCCTTTTTGTTAAGTTCGGTAATTAAATCAAGCGTGTCATCAATTGAATCAATCACACCATTATGATTTCTGTCGTTGTGTTCATCCAGTGTTCCGGTTTGAAACCAGAATTTTATGTCCGGCTTTTGGCTTGACTTGCGAATTTGTTGGTGCATGATGCGGTGCTTTTGTTCATCAAATTTTTTGTCGGCTGCATCTTTACTTCGCCACCACAGGGCAGCGCTGAATACTCCTACTCTGTCAAAATTTTCTGGATAATTCCAGGCGATATCTAAAGCAGATAATCCTCCAAGGGAATACCCGGCTATGGTATGGGGGCCATCATTAATTGGGTACTTGTATTTCAAAAAATTTATTAACTCAACCACAATAAATTCGGCATACTTGCTTGCTAATCCTCCTCTTCCTTTATAATCAGGCCTTTCAGAAACACCGTACTCATTTATTCTATTGTGCGCGTAAACTCCAGCCACGATAATTTTAGGTAATTCTCCGAGCTGCACCATGCGCTCCAAACACTTTTTAATCCTTACTGTTTTGTTATCCTGGCCATCGTTTAAAATAAGTAGCGGGTAGTGTTTATCAGTAGCCTCCATTTCGGCAGGAAATAGTACTTCAACAGTAACCTTGCGATCGAGCACATGAGAATAATGTGCTTTGATCAACTCTTTCTTATACCTTTTATTAAATATGTTTTTTGCCTCACCTGACTTATGCAAACGTTTGGATCGGTCCTTGCCCTCAATAAACTTAATTCTCATTATTAAAATATTTCTAATAGCTAAGCCAAAAACTTTGCAATAATACGCGACTAAAGAGTATATTTCCTTCTTATAATTAACAATAACTTCGCTAATTTCATCTCTTATGCATGAACATCTGCACAAATGGACTTCTCCCAATTTAAGTCGTGATATACATGTGCTGGCATTTGGTGATAGAGGTTATCCTGTTATCCTATTTCCTACTTCCATGGGTAATTATTTTGAGAACAAAGATTTTAAGTTAATTGAAAGTGTGGCTTGGTTTATAAATGAGGGGCTCGTTAAGATTTATTGTCCTGATGGTGTTGATTCACAGAGTTGGTACAATAAAGGAATTCATCCGGCTGATCGTGTAAAGAACCATATCTGGTACGATCTAATGCTATACAATGAGTTGATTCCGCTGGCTCAAAAAGAAACAGGCGTACAAAGAGTAGCAACTGCTGGTTGTAGTTTTGGGGGCTTTCACGCTACCAATTTTGCATTTAAACATCCGGATGTGGTAAAATATGTGTTTAACATGGGTGCTGCATTTGATATCAAAGATCAGTTGGATGGGTTCTATAATGACGATGTGTATTTTAACAATCCCCCAGATTATATACCTGATCTTCAAAATGAATTCCTGAACGATTTTTTTGTGGTGTTGGGCACAGGAACACATGACATGTGCTGGGATGCGAATGAAAAAATGGCGAACATTCTCAGAAATAAAGGCATAAGTCATTGGCTGGATGTAAGACAAAATGCCCCACATGACTGGCCTGCATGGAGAGAAATGTTTCCTCATTACTTATCTCTGATTAAATGAAATATTTACTGTCAATACTTTTGGTCTTAAATCTATTGTTATGAAAAAAATTGGAATACTACACGGCATGGAACGTTCCTTCCCGGAAGCATTTGTTGAGCGTATCAACAAAATGGGTTTGAAAGAAATAAAAGCTGAACCAGTATTGGTGGATATGGTTTCGCAGGCCGAGCCTACAGATTATGCCGTCATTATTGACAGGATTTCTCAAGATGTTCCCTTCTACCGGGCCTATCTTAAAAATGCTGCCATATCCGGAACAGCAGTAATCAATAATCCGTTTTGGTGGAGTGCTGATGAGAAGTTTTTTAACAATGCATTGGCTGTAAAAATTGGAGTGCCTGTGCCTAAAACCGTCATACTTCCATCTCACGAAAGACCAGCAGATACTAGTGACGATTCCTTTGCTAATTTGAAATTTCCCTTAAGCTGGGAAAAAATATTTGGTCACATCGGCTGGCCGGCTTACATGAAGCCTCATTCGGGCGGAGGATGGAAGAGTGTTTATAAGCTCAACAACATGGATGATTTCTTCAAAGCGTATGCCGAAACAGGTCAACTGGTTATGATGCTACAGGAAGAAATTATTTTTGATGATTATTTCCGCTGCTACTGTCTCGGACGAAAACATGTACGCATCATGCAATACGAACCGCGCAATCCTCACCACCTACGTTACCAGGTCGGTAAAGGTCCTGCATCGGAAAAGCTTTTAAAAACAGTGCACGAGTATGTACTGAAACTGTGCAACGCACTGGGTTACGACTTCAATACTGTTGAACTGGCTGTACGCAACGGGGTGCCTTACGCAATAGATTTTTGTAATCCTGCACCAGATGCTGATGTGAATTCAGTAGGTCAGGAAAATTTCGATTGGGTGGTTGAAACAGCAGCAAGCATGGCTGTAGAGCGGGCGCAGCAACAAAAACCCGGACAAGACAACCTGAGCTGGGGTACTTTCATGACAGAAGCCGTTATGAATAGTGATAAATCCAGTGCAAAATCTAAGTCTGCTCAAAAGAAAGCTCCTCAAAAAAAAACAACTAAGAAGTAAATTGAATACTAAACTTCATGGAAAAATTTACACTTGGCATTGAAGAAGAGTACATGGTGATTAACCCCGAAACCAGGGATCTCACCTCACATGATCAAAAAATTGTTGAAGTCGCAGAGCAAATTCATCGAGACCGCGTAAAAGCCGAAATGCACCAGGCAGTTGTTGAAGTAGGTACCGGCATCTGCCAGAACATTGAAGAGGCCAGAAAAGACATAAGCGATTTAAGGAAATTGGTTTGCGGAATCGCCAGCAACATGGGCTTACGAATTGGTGCAGCAGGTACGCACCCTTTCTCTCATTGGTCAAAACAGTTAATCACACCCAATCCTCGATACGATGAAATTGTAAACGAGATGCAGGAAGCAGCCCGCTCAAATCTAATTTTTGGTTTACATGTACATGTAGGTATGAGCGATAAAAATATGGCCATTCATGTGGTGAATACGATACGTTACTTTCTACCACATGTATACGCCCTCTCTTGCAATTCTCCTTTCTGGGAAGGAAGGAATACGGGCTTTAAATCCTTTCGCACTAAAGTCTTTGATAAATTTCCACGCACTGGCTTGCCCGATTATTTTTCTGATTGGGATGAGTTTAAAAACTATGTTAATCTGTTGATTAAAACAGGCTGTATTGATAATGCAAAAAAAATATGGTGGGATGTACGGGTACATCCATTTTTCGACACTATTGAATTTCGAATTTGTGATGTCCCTACAAGGGTAGAAGAAACCGTTGCCATTGCCGCACTCTTTCAGGCGCTTGTTGCCAAACTTTATAAGCTGCGTAAACAAAACATGAGTTTCATTGTGTACACCCGTGCATTAATTAATGAAAACAAATGGCGGGCATGTAGGTATGGCATTGATGGAAAATTAATAGACTTCGGGAAACAAGCAGAAGTAGAAACAAAAGAACTGATAAAGGAATTATTAGAATTTGTTGACGATGTGGTGGATGAGCTGGGAAGTCGTGAAGCCATAAAATATGTAAATCATATGCTGGAACAAGGCACAGGAGCCGATAGGCAGCTTGCTGTTTACCAACAAACAGGCAGCTTAGAAAAAGTTGTTGATTATATTATTGAAGAAACCAGTAAGAATTGTTAATTGCCAAATTGTTTTATCACAACACTAAACCCTAATGCTAAACACTACTACTACTTTTCGTATAGCTGTACTTGATTTGTATGAAGGCGAGGCCAATGAAGGCATGCGATGCATCCGCCAAATCACCGATCAATTCAAATTGCAAGCACAGGTTAATGTAGAATGTGAGATTTTTGATGTGCGTCTAAAAAATGAAGTGCCTGATCTCAGTTTCGATGCTTACATCTCAAGTGGTGGGCCCGGGAGTCCATTGGATACTGAAGATACCGAATGGGAGCAGCATTATTTTTCGCTCATGGACGACATCCGTACTTACAATCGGCAACATCCAAAAGAAAAAAAACACTTGCTGCTTATTTGCCATTCTTTTCAGATTTTTTGCAGACACTACAAATTTGCTGCCGTAAGCAAACGCAGAAGCACCGCATTTGGTGTTTTTCCCATACATAAAACAAAGGAAAGCAAAAACGAAGCATTACTTAAATCGCTGGAGGATCCTTTTTATGCAGTTGATTCCCGCGATTATCAAATTACACAAGCCAATCCAAGAATGATGGCCACAACCGGTGCGAAGGTAGTTTGCATAGAAAAAGACAGGCCACATGTTGGACTAGAACGGGCCATAATGGCCATTCGTTTTGATGAAGCGATTATTGGTATGCAGTTCCATCCTGAAGCCGATGCGGAAGGCATGTACCGCTACCTGGTACGTGAAGACAAGAAAGCCGAAATCATTGAAAAACACGGTGAGAAAAAATATTTTGAAATGTTGAAGTATGTAAATGATCCGGAGAAAATTAAAAAAACTTACAAAAACATAATTCCTTTGTTTCTAAATCAAGCCCTTACTTATCATCTTGCCCCTGTGATATGATTAGTGATGCACGAAAACAATACAATGATTTTTTTACCAAAAACAAGTACAATTCTTTTCTTGATGCGATCAATGATTATTACAAGTTTAATGTCAAGTTCAGGGTGGCTGAAAGTCCGGTGTTTGTTGACCTAAGCCTAAAAAAAAAAATAACACATGCGGCCGATGGTATTATTGATTTTTTAACCTCTAGTAATTTAAAACAAATTACACATAGGGCGATTCCTGAAGGCCTTCAAGTACCCAACGAAGACGAACATACGCTTTTTCTCGCGCTGGATTTCGCCATCATTAAAGATCAGGAAGGAAAACTGCAACCCAGGTTGATTGAAATGCAAGGGTTCCCTTCACTTTTTTGTTGGCAGGATTTTCTTTCCACTCAATACCGCGCGCATTTTCCAATTCCTGAAAACATGGAAGCCCATTTTGGCTTGAGTTCAGAAGCTTACAAAAAAATGATCAATCATGTTTTGCTAAATAACCACGATCCTAACGAAGTAGTACTGTTGGAGATTGACCCGTTAAATCAAAATACCGCCATTGACTTTGTTGTCACGCAAGATTACACTGGCATCAGTCCGGTTCACATAGGTGATGTGAAACGCAAAGGCGACAAGCTGTACTACAACAAAGAAGGAAGGCAAATACAGATCAAGCGCATTTATAATCGTGTAATTTTTGATGAATTAAAATCGCGCAAAGATCTTTCGCTAGAATTTAATCTTACCGAAGAAGTTGATGTAGAATGGGCGGGGCACCCCAACTGGTTTTTTCGAATCAGTAAATTCACCATGCCTTTTATCAAGAGTGAGTATGTGCCCGAGTGTCGCTTTCTCAACGACTATGATGCGTTTCCGGATGATCTTGAACATTATGTGCTCAAACCGCTATTTTCATTTTCAGGGAGCGGCATAAAGTTTCATGTCACAAAAGAAGACCTGATTGCTATACCCAAACACGAACAACATAATTACTTATTACAAAGAAAAGTGCAATACGAACCCGTGATTCAAGCGCCTGATGGCATGGTAAAAACTGAAATACGCTTGCTGTTCGTATGGGAGAAGGGCCAGGCCAAGCCAAAATTGGCGACCAACCTTGCCAGATTAAGCAGGGGCGAAATGATCGGAGTAAAATTCAACAAAAACAAAACTTGGGTTGGTGGCTCCGTTTGTTTTTTTGAACTTGGTGATTAATCCCACTTGTATTGACCTCTTCTGCTAAACAAAAAAATACTTCTTTCATAAAATCGGTGGCGAATGCACTGGGCTTTACCTTTTGCGGAATTAGTAAAGCAGAATTTCTTGATGAAGAGGCACCCCGTTTGGAGACTTGGTTGAAACGAGGTTATCAGGGCAAAATGTCTTATCTCGAAAATCACTTTGACAAGAGGTTAGACCCACGCTTGCTGGTACCCGGAGCAAAATCGGTGGTTTCTCTTGTTTACAACTACTATCCAAAAAAAGACCTGGCAGAGAATGCTGAATTAAAAATTGCCAAGTATGCTTACGGTGAAGACTATCACTTTGTAATTAAAGACAAGCTGAAAATTTTTCTTGCTCGCATCAGGGAAGAAATTGGCGAAGTGCATGGTCGTGCATTTGTTGACTCCGCCCCGGTGATGGAAAGACAGTGGGCAGCCAAATCAGGGATTGGCTGGACAGGGAAAAATTCATTGCTGCTTAATCGCGACATGGGTTCTTTCTTTTTCTTAGCCGAACTGATCATTGACCTTGAACTCGAAAATGATGGCCCGATAAAAGATTACTGCGGCACCTGTACGGCCTGCATGGATGCCTGCCCTACAGATGCCATACCCGAACCCTATGTGGTAGATGGAAGTAAGTGCATTTCATATTTTACTATAGAGCTCAAAGAAGAAATTCCTGCGGAAGTAAAGGGTAAATTTGAAAATTGGATTTTCGGATGCGATATATGTCAGGACGTGTGTCCCTGGAATCGATTTTCAAAGCCTCATAACGAAATGCGCTTTGCGCCAAACGATGAACTGCTTAAAACGAATAAAGAAGACTGGCGAGAAATTACCGAAGATGTTTTTAAAAAAGTATTTAAAAAATCAGCAATAAACAGAACCAAACTGGAAGGACTGAAAAGAAATATTCGCTTTGTGAGCGAAAGTTAAACTTACCTATCTCAACTATACGAATTCCCTCTCCTCCCGATAATTCGGGAGGAGAGAGCCAGGGTGAGGCAAAATAATAAGGGGCCTTTCGGCCCCGGTTAAACAATTTAAGTATTCATTACAAAACAGCGATTCAAAATCGCCTCGTGTCGGTCTGCAAACGTGGCATAGCACCATCGCCTCAGCTCGCTTAGCTCTCCTTCAACCACCATTTTGATGGACTTGCGCAGTTCTTTTTCGAACAACATCGCATCAAAACTTACTTTCATCAGAATTTTCTTTACATACTCGAGCATATCTATTTATGTTTAAGAAAAAGGAGCAGTACTTTTACTGCGACCATTAATATATAAAAGAGTTAATTGAGATAAAAGAACCTTTTACATTTGTGGTAACGCAAAGGAAAGAACGAGGATTCATGTGTAGGCCAATTTTCTCTATTAATGTATTGTTTACGGCTTTAGTGCTGCTTTTTTCGGGTTTTTCTGTCGCTCAGGAGAAAAAAATAGAAATTACCTTAGGGCCGGACGAAATCGGAGAGAACCAGATTTTTACCATTACCCTCACCGTACAAAACGACAAGATTAAGAGCTATGACAATTTCCCTGATATTGAGGGCTTTGTAAAGCGTGGTCAGTCCACCTCATCTCAAACGAGCATTGTAAACGGGCAAATCAGCTCTTCTCAGAGTGTTGTTATGAATTACTCAGCCACCAGGCAGGGAAGTTTTTCCTTAAAGCCATTTTCTCTACAAGTCAACGGGGAAAAGGTCTCATCACCCGGCAAAACCATTAAAGTAGGTCCGCCAGTTCAAACACGAAGTAACGACCCTTTCAGAAATTTTTTTGATCGCGATCCTTTCGAAGATATGATGGGCAGGCGAGCTGAACCTGAGTTTGTTGATGTGAAAGACGATGCTTTTCTGGGACTAAGTACCAGCAAAAATGAAGTGTACGTAGGCGAAGGCTTTAATGTAGTACTTGCCTTTTACATTGCCGAAACCAACCAAGCCTCCTTACAATGGCATGAACTTAATAAACAACTCACAGAAATACTGAAGAAGATAAAGCCCGCTAATTGCTGGGAAGAGAATTTTAATATTGAAAATATTAACGGAGAGCCAGTGAGCCTTGGAGGCAAGAACTACACGCAATACAAAATTTATCAAGCCAACTTCTATCCTTTCAACACCGAAAAAATTGAATTTCCATCTGTTAGCCTGGAGATGCTCAAATTTCAGGTAGCCAGAAATCCCGGCTTCTTCGGGCCCACACGCAAAGAAGATTACAAATCTTATGCAAGCAGATCAAAAACTGTTCGAGTGAAACAATTACCTCCACATCCACTACGAGAGCGTGTGGCAGTTGGGAATTACACGCTTACGGAAAGAATTGATCAGCAAAATGTTTTCACCGGGCAAAGTGTTGCCTACGATTTTCAAGTAACAGGAGAAGGTAACATATCTGCCATTGAGAAGCCCAGATTAAAAACTGACAAATCTCTTGAAATTTATGAACCTAACATTAAACAACAAATCAATCGAAGGTCTGGCAGTGTTAGTGGTTCAAAAACGTTCAACTACTTCATTATTCCCAAAGAGCCGGGTGAATACCAACTGAAAAATAATTTGCTGTTTGTATATTTCAATCCGCAGTTAAATAAATATGATACATTAAAGCCGAAACAGAAATTTATTGCCACAGGAGAAAGTTTTAAAAATAAAACTATTGAATCTACTGATCCCGGTTCATTCTACCAGCGTATTGAAGATGCCGACAATACCCTTCGAAAAAAAACTTCATGGCCGCACGAACAATTGCTGTTTAATATTTTTATAATAGCAATGCTGAGTTTTTCAGCTTATCTTGTTTTTAAAAAGTAACTCAAGATTAAAAATCTTCCCAATCTTGAACCTTAAATATTTAATTTTAAATGAATAGTTACGGTAACATTTTTCGCATTACAAGCTTTGGGGAATCTCA
>CAZVFM010000062.1:0-7481 GCA_964626095.1 uncultured Roseivirgaceae bacterium
TTAACCAAATGGCATCATCAAAATCGTAGATGATTTTTTTTCGAAATGCTTTTGTTGCCAGCCATTCGAAAAAAGGGGGCCCAATTGGCGAACTTTCTCTGTGTATAAATAGATAATTGCACCAAACAATTTTGTATAATCTTGTGAAAAGATGAATGTAGGATTTCAAAAGGGCAATTGTTGTGTATCTCGAGCTATTCCTCACGTGTGCCCATAAATCGACCGAATAAAAGGTTAGGGTTTTGATTTTAAAGCCGAAATTGGATAGTGTAGATAAGTATTGCTCAAAACGAAAACGTTGAGAAGGGACCCTATCAAATGGATATGGACAACAAATCAGAATTTTTTTCAGGAGTTTATTTTTTAGTTTATCTGGTTATAATAATGAATATCTTTGAAGGGCTTGAAGGATAGGGCAATAAATCAAACCTTAATAAAGAATAATTTTTCATAAAATTATGATTTTTAGATTGATAATAAAATGAGTTTGAACCTGAATATGTGAGCTTTGGTTAGCACATACATTAAATGTTTTCATTAATTTATTTTCTATTCATTGGCTGATATTGCTTCAATAATTAAAAATCACTTCAATTCTGAGTACAAGAAGGGATTTGCTTTGATTTTTTCCTCTAAGGTTGTGTTGACACTTGTTACATTTTTTGTAACACCAATTTTATCCCGGCTATACAGCCCAGCAGACTACGGATTATTTGCATTAATGAATTCAATGGCCGTATTATTTTCTTTAATTTCAAATTTTACTTTGCCTGGTGCGATATTGGTAGAAAAGGATGAAAAGATTAAAGATATTTTTATTTCGGTTTTGATAATTTCCTTTTCAGGAAGCGTGATTTTCCTGATAGCCTCGTTTTATTCTTTGAGCCACATACAGAGTCTTACATTTCTAAGTGACTACCCTGTTGATTTTTGGTTTATTTCAATCATAATAGCTTATTCATTTTTAATAACTGTCAGCCAATTATTGGCCAACTTGAATATTCGGCAGAAAAAATTTAAAACAAATGTAATTGTTAATGTATTTGATAATATTTCTGTAAGAATATTCAGTATTTCATTTGGTTTTGCCGGACGTACACTTTTTGGTTTTATTTATTCCGAATCTATTGGAAGACTCCTGAATATTATTTGTCAATTTTATTTCAAGCGAAAAACTTTTAATGTTAAATATTTTTTAAAGTCATTTGATCTTAAAAAATCTTTTTCAACGCTCAAAGAATTTCGCAACTATCTGTTATACAATTTGCCATCATCTTTAATCGGTAGTTTCCATAGTCAAATCATTTTATGGACTTTAGCTCTGGTATTTTCTAGTGAAACTTTAGGATTATTTACTATGTCTATTGCATTGTTGAATATTCCACAGCTTTTGTTTGCCAACGCATTTCAGCCACTAGTTACTTCAAAGTTGCACAATGAATATAGTAGAGAAGTAGCGAGTTCCATCAAAGAGATCATAATTAAGATAGCAGTAGTGAGCTTTTTGATTTATTCTGTGATATATATAGTTGCGCCATATTTTGTTATGATATATTTAGGGGGGACATGGCAAAAAACTGCGGAGTTCATTAGGATGATGTGCCTGCCTTTTGCTTTTCAACTAGTCGGAAGTTCGATTAGCGGGAGCTTTCTTGTTTTTAAAAAGCAAAGAGCTTATTTTGTCATAAAATCTACTTTTCTTTTACTACTTTTTGGAATTTTTTATTTACTCATCAAATTTGAAGAACAAATTGACTCTTTTGTTATTGCTTACAGCGTTTTAATAGCTGTTGAAGAATTTATTAAGTTATTTTATCTACTTATTCGTTTGAAAAATGTTGAAAGTCGCTGAATATTATGATGATTTTTCTGTGCGACAATTAAAGGCAGGAATTAATAACAGACATATAAGTATTGCTTACCACTTGAAAAAAAATGGATTAAAAAAAAATTGTAGTGTTTTAGAAATAGGTTGCGGAATCGGTACAGTTTCAGAGCTTATATTGAGAGAACTTTCCACTAATAGCAGATTTTATGGTGTAGATATAAGCCCAAGAAGTATCACTATTGCAAAGATGTTAGAAACTAAATATAAGAATGCTTTTTTTGAAACAAGGGATTTAACACAAGAGAAGTTGGACTTAAGTTTTGATTGTATTGTTTTACCAGATGTAATAGAACACATTCCTTTAGAACTTCATACTTTATTATTTCGTAACATATATAAAATGTTAAATGACGAAGGCTTTGTGTTTATACATATACCTCATCCAAATTACCTTGAATGGCAGATAAACAATAAAAATGACGAACTTCAAATAATCGATCAGCCAATTCATACTGATTTGTTGGTTAAGTCTGTTTATCCTGTGGGTTTTTATATTCATTATATTAATTCCTATTCAGTCTATTCATCCAATCCTGATTATCAAATAATTGTGCTTAAGAAGAAATTGCAATCAACGGAGTACCCATTAATGAAAGAGCCCTTTCAATTGTCATTAATAGAAAGAATTATAAATAAGGCCAAGTACTATATCAAAGGCGGAAAATAATGTGCGGCATCTCAGGTGGGATTTCTTTTAATGGTGTTTTTTTTCCTGAAGTAGAAAAAAATGAGGCTATTGTAGGTATTCTTAAATACAGAGGCCCCGATGACAATGGAGTGGTTCAACTCCAAACCCAAAAAGCAAAAGTTAATTTTATACACACTCGATTGAGCATTATAGATTTAGGTTCAACCGGACGTCAACCGATGAGTAGCGGTTCGGGTAATTCCTGCATTGTTTTTAATGGAGAAATTTATAACTACAAAGCTATAAGGCAAATATTGGAAAATAAAGGTTTTCGCTTTTTAACAAACTCAGATACAGAAGTAATCCTAAATGCATATGAGTGTTGGGGAATAGACGAAGCTGTGCAAAAATTAGACGGAATGTTTGCCCTGGCATTATTTGATAAATTAACTGAAACCCTCTACCTGGTACGAGACCGTTTTGGCAAAAAGCCCCTGTATTATTATGCACAAGGGAAAAAATTAATGTTTAGTTCTGACATCAGGAGTTTTAAACACATTAAGGATATTGATCTCACAATTGATTTACACGCACTTGGTTATTTTTTTTCCGAATTAGCAACTCCTCATGAATCTACTATCTGGAAACAGATTAAAAAACTTAAACCCGGCACTTATTTGAAGTTCAATGAAGATGCGAATGTTAATCATCAATTCTGGACACTTCCCTACACTGAAGATTGCAAGTTAAATCGCTCTGAAATTGTAGAGAGAACTGACTATTTATTGTCGGAAGCAGTAAAGAAAAGGTTAGTTTCAGATGTAAATGTTGGAGCCTTGTTGAGCGGTGGAATCGATTCTTCTTTAATTGTAGCGAAGATGGCAGAAAACAGGAGTGAAAGAATCAAGACTTATTCGGTGGGGTTTACGGAAGAACAATTCACTGAACTTCCCTATGCCCGGCAAGTTGCTGATCGGTTTAATACCGATCATACTGAATTCATTGTTGATGCACGAAGTTTCAGTGGAATCGATAAACTGATTCTGGAATTCGGAGAGCCGTTTGCGGATGCATCGATGATACCGATGTATCTGATTTCACGTGAAATAACTAAGTCAGAAAAAGTAGTATTGGGAGGAGATGGAGGAGATGAGCTTTTTGGAGGGTACTCTTCATACCATTTTGCGCATAAATATGATTCTGTAAAAAAATTTAGAGGTCTCTATCCTTTGGCATATCTAATGAATATGATTTGGCCATCATACAGAACAGATCTATTGAAACGCCTTCTTAGGCAAACTTACCAGCCTGATTTTGTTTTGCTTCATCGTAATTTTGGCTTTGATAGTAGAGATTTAAAATCTTTGAAAAATGAGGAAGAATTTTTTAACGCAAACGATAACGAGCATGAGAAGATTTGGTTACAGAATACGACTCATTCCAAAAATGCGCTGATTAATGTATTATCAGCATCATTAAAAACCCGATTGTTAAATAACTACCTGGTAAAGATAGACCGCGCTTCCATGTATGCTTCGCTGGAAATGCGAAGCCCGTTTTTGGATAAGGACTTAGCAGCATTTGCTTCTACTTTTACTCCTCAACAATTATTTTATCAAACCGGTACAAAATCAATTTTGAAGGAGGTTGCTGAAAAATACTTTACACAGGAATTTGTGAACAGAAAGAAAATGGGTTTTGGCGTTCCTGTGAGTAAATGGTTTCAACATGAATTGGCAAATTATTTACTTGAACTTATTGTTGGGGGAAAGCAGGATATTATTACACTAGATTATACCTATATTGAGAGAATAATAAAAGAGCACATTAATGGAGTAAGTGACCACTCCAATCAAATATGGTGTCTTTACGTTTTTCATGTTTGGGCTCATGGAAACAAATAAATTGAAAGTTCTATACTTCGCCTTATCGTTTGGAGATGTTTCATTTATTCAAACACAGATTGAAGATGTATCAACCAAACTTGATATTTATGTTTTGTGTTGTAATGTAATCTCTTCTCCATATTCTGAATACCTCCTTAAAAACAATAAATTAAAAATTATTACCATTGCAGAACCATCCTGGCTCTTCTCCTTTCGGCAAAGACTGGAGAACGCGGACATACTTTTCAATTATTATAACCCAATATTTTCAAGGGGTATTGCGAGGTATGTTCAAAACCTGAATCCCGATATTATACATTGTCAGTTTGGCTACGATGCTGTCCTATTCTTTCAAAATTATTACAATATTAAATACAGATATGTAATTACGTTTCGTGGCTTTGATGCAAGCCTTAAATTAATATTAAGGACTTATCGCGCCCAATTAAAGTCATTTTTATCCAAGCCAAATGTATTTCCATTATTTGTAGCGAATAGTTTAAGGTTGAATTTGAGCAACCATCAAATAAAATTTAATGAAAAAAGCAGGATACTTTATTCAAATATTGATACTGAATTTTATGTGCGAAAATCGTACGACTATTCTCGCGAAACAATCATTTTCACGCAGGTCTCTAATTTTAGAGAAAAAAAGGGTCACTATTTTACAGTTAAGGCCTTCGAGGGTTTACAACAAATTGCTCCTGACATCAATTTTCAATTGAACTTTGTCGGCCATATTGATGAAGATTGTGAAAGAATAATAAGCCAAGTCAAAAGTAGCCCGGTGTATTCAAAAATTGTTTTTACCGGTAGAAAATCAACGCATGAACTACGAGATCTGCTTGAAAGATCTCATTATTTTATTCATCATAGTATTACTTCCAGGTTTAACGATCAGGAAGGCATTCCCAATTCAATTATGGAGGCAATGGCAATGGAGTTGCCTGTAGTCACAACACAGCATTCTGGAATTCCTGAATTGGATAATGGTGAAGTTGACATATTCTTTTCCGAAGAAAGGAATATAGACCAGTATTTGAATTGTATTTTAAAGGCTTTAAAATTTAAGGGCTATAGTAATAAAAACAGAGAACGAATCGTGGCCAATTTTAATAAATCACGTTTTGTAACAGATTTAGTAAATTTTTATAAGGAAATAGTTTGAATCTTTTCGACAAATCTATTTTGATTGTTTCTCCAGAGCCTTGGAATCATATTTTTGTCTCCAAACATCACTATGCGGTTCATTTGGCGAAACGAGAAAATCGCGTATTTTTTTTGAACCCGCCCTCGAAGGCTAATAATTTCGAAGAGACCGATTTTAAAAATGTCTTTTCCGTAAAATATACAGGGTTTATACCTGGACTCAGGTTTTTTCCGCACTTCGTTCAGCATTATTTTATCAAAAAGAAATATAATGAGTTACAGCGCATTTGTAATGTTAATTTTGATGTCGTGTGGTCATTTGATAACTCAGTTTTTTATGATTTCTCAGCGCTTCCGAACAATATTTTAAAGATTAGCCATATTGTTGACCTTAATCAGGATTTCCAATTTAAAAAAGCAACTTTATCGGCAACAATTTGTCTGGGATTGATACCTGAAATAGTTGAACGACAAAGAAAACTTAATACGAATTCATTCCTTATTCGCCATGGACTTGCTGTGAGTACTGGTGATATTGAAAGCACAGTGTTACCGGGACTACATAAGGTAAAAGCATTATATGTTGGAAACCTTTACATGCCCTATATCGATTGGGAATGCTTTTGCCGGGCGGCCACGAAGTATGAAGCAATCGATTTTATATTTCTTGGTAGCAATCAACACCTCATAAAAAAACATTGGCTGACCACTTTAAGAAACCACAGTAATATTCATTTTGTGTCGGCTGTACCCTCGCACAACATTCCAGCTTACCTGGCGGGAGCAAATATTCTCACCTTGGCTTATACGCCTGAATATTATAAAATTTATGCCAGCCCACATAAGTTGATGGAGTACCTCTATTCAGGTAAACCTATTGTGGCCAGTTTTACGCCAGGTTATGAAACACATGATAATCTGGTTTACATGGGTAGGAATCAAAACGAGTGGCTTGAAAAATTTTCTTATGTAGTCGAGAACCTTGCAGGATGTTCGGCTGACTCACTGATGAAATTGCGCAAGCATTACGCTCTTAATAATACGTATGACAAGCAACTCGATAGAATTAATAAAATAATAGGCGATCTTAATGTTAAGCCTTGATTTTTTTAATGCTTACTCTTGGTTAAAATATCTATTTCCAAAAAAAGTCTTTTTGCATTGTATCCGGCTGCGTATTCTTTAAATGGTTTTTGTAATGTAAAAAACGATTCATCTTGTTGTTGAAATTTTCTCCAATAAGTCAATAGGATTTTTTTTATTTGTTCGTAGTCTTCAAATTCAACGCAATCACCATAATTTTCATTTACAACCTGCCATGACATAGCATGGTGATTTCCAATATTCAATATTCTTCTATTGGCGGCAAGATATTCGAGAAGCTTGGACGGAAAAAATACAGCGTGGTCTGGTTGATGAATATTTGTATCGATATTGACCAACACATGGGCTTTATATTGAGTGTCAATCATGTTTCTGTACGGGATCATCCCGACATGCGTTATTTGATAAACAGTACTGAAATGTTCAAAAATTGCTTTATTAGCCCTCGTCATGGGCCCGGTAAAAATAAACTCGATTATGTCTCGGGCTTCCGGATTTTCATCTAGGAATTGCTGAATGGCCTTTAAATAGAATAAGGGGCTCCTCTTCTCTCCAAACCCTCCGGTGTAAGTTATTTTTAGTTTACCGTTAAAATCTAACTTCTGTTTGTTAAGCAATTCTTCATCAAAAACATTGGGGCTGAGTATGAATTTATCGCTAAAATGCGGGTATACAGATTTGTACAATTCAATGGTTTTGGTGGATGTAAAACTTATTCTGTCGGCCAGTGTGAAACATTCAAGCTCCCTGGCTTTGTTCCATTGACGTGGCCAGGGTCTGAAGTTAGTTGCGGGACTATCACCTTCATAAGAGATAGCCCAGGGGT
>CAZVFM010000062.1:7491-12958 GCA_964626095.1 uncultured Roseivirgaceae bacterium
TCGCTAAGGTGTAGCAACCATGGTATTCCCCATTGTTTTTTAAGTTTTAGTGCCTGCAATGTCGAGCTAAGGGGATATGATCTTGAGTAAATTAAATCAGGTTGCGGATTTTTTTTTGAGTGCAATAGCCAAAAGCTCCATTTAGAATCTGGGAACTGATTGAGTGATGGAGTAAATCTGTTGATGAAAGCATTCAGGTATCTAAATTCAAACAAGGAAAGAGTAAATACATTAGAAATTCCTTCACAGTACTCTTTCAGGGTTTCATCTGTTTCCATATATAAAGTAGGATTAGCCGAGGTAAGTACATCAATATGGCAACCGAGCCGGCTCAAGTATTTAATGTATCTTCCCACTTGCAAAGACTCAGGATCGCTTTTGGGTGGACTGGCAATTGAAACAATGAGAATTTTATACATGTCCGTTGTAAAAAAAATATACAATAGCTTAAGGTATTCTTCCTTTTATCCGGCCTACCTGCGAGTTTTCAGACCCGCTATTTACAGGCAGTACCGTAGGGATGTTAAATTTTACAAATCTATACTATTCCAGGGTAATAAATTGGTGTTCGATGTGGGAGCGAATGTGGGTGATAAATCTTTCTTATTTTCTAAATACTGTAATAGCGTTGTCGCTGTAGAGCCAGACAGGGCTAATTATAAGTTGCTTCAAAATCGCTTTTCATCAAGCAAAAAGGTAATTGTTCACAATGTCGCTGTAGGCGATAAAAAAGGAAGAAAAATGTTTTATGTAAATGCTCCAGGAAGCCCGGCCAACACATTAAGCCAAAAATGGAAAGACATACTTCAAAACCCCCAGATAAACCGGTGGTCTAAACAATTTGACTTTGAAGATGCTTATGAGGTAGAAGTTATCACAATAGATGAATTGATTGCTTCGCACGGCATACCTGACTATATAAAGATAGATGTGGAGGGATACGAATGGCAGGTTTTAAGAGGTCTTTCTCAATCAGTGAGTGTTCTCAGTTTTGAAGCAAATTTCCCTGACTTCAAGGGTGAAACCATAAACAGCATAACAAAATTACACGCCTTGTCGAACAATGCAGCTTTTAACATAACGAATGATTCTGAATTCTTTTGGGCATCTCACCAATCGTACGAGCATATAGTTTCCTGGCTCAACGAAACTGATTTAAAGTATTTTGAGGTATTTTGTTTTACTAGGGCATAACATCACGGCATGAATATATTTTCTATATTTTTAGCGAATGAAAATTTACGCCATTTGTGTAGAAAAAAATGAAGCGGATATCATTCAATATACGCTTAAGAGAGCATTGGAATGGGCAGATAAGATTATTGTTTATGATAATGGTAGTACCGATGGTACGTGGGAAATAGTAAAAGGATTTAATAATTCAAAAATAGTTCCATTCAGGCATGATAACCGTCCGTATTCCGATGGGCTTCGGGCCGAGATTTTCAACGCATTTAAGCACGAGCTAGCCGATGGCGACTGGTGGGTGATACTGGATGGTGATGAGGAATATGAACAAAACCCACGACAATTTATTCAAAACCAAAAAAGTTACTTCCATCATATCAACGGCAGGAAAATAGATTTCTGTTTTGATTTGATGAAAATTGATGAACTGTTATTTATCGGTAATTTTGAATCAGACAGACACCTGTTTAATTTTTATACACCTGAGGTTTGGAGTGAACCCCGGGCTATTAAACACAGAAGAAAATTACAATGGAGAGTTGAAAAGATTTGGCCCACCACCTTAGGCTTGGTGTGCAGCCAGACAATACCAATAAGGCATTATCCATTAAGATCTCCAAATCAAATAAAAAAACGTTGGTCTACCAGACGCGATATTAGGGAAAGGGGTGGGCAGTCCTTTAACCATTGGGAAAAGGATGATTGGAAAGAATACTACTCAGCAAAATTAAAAACACTAAAACCTGTTGATACAATCGAGAATGTATTTAATAGAACGCCATTTATGAACGAGTTTCGTCAATCACCAATAAAAAGATTGGTAAAATTCACTTTGCATAAACTCGGCATTTTACCTTAACTGTTTGCCGACTGGAGTATTGAAAAATGAACATATAGTCATGACAAGGATTAAAAAAATAGCGTACCTGTTAAGATGGTTTATTTCAAGCCCTAAAGAATTTCTTATCTCCATTTCAAAAGGGTCAATCATCAGAATGGGTTATAAGTTTGCTAAAACCACCGCTCATACAAATCTGGCAGAAAATCCGGTAAGTAGAGAGACGCCTTCAAACCCTTTATTGCATTATTTTAATAATCACAAAGAAGGTAAAGGAATCTGGAAGTGGGAGCACTACTTTGAAATATACCATAACCACTTTAAGAAATTTATTGGTAAGGAAGTACATTTAGTGGAGGTTGGGGTTTTTAGTGGTGGTAGCATTGAAATGTGGAAAGAGTATTTTGGAGATAAGTGCTATGTTTATGGTGTTGATATTGAACCAGCGTGCAAGAACTATGAATCCGAAAGAGTGAAAATTTTTATTGGAGACCAGTCGAGTAAAGATTTCTGGCAAAGATTTAAACAGGGGGTTCCTAAAATAGATATTTTTATTGACGATGGAGGGCACCTCGCATACCAACAAATACCAACAATAGAGGAAATGCTGTCGCACATTAGCCCCGGAGGCATTTATCTTTGCGAGGATATTCATCAATCTACTAATGATTTTGCATATTATATAAATGGACTTCAGCATGGGTTGAACGAGTGGCGATTTAAATCACAAAATCCGCTTACGCTACATACATCTGAAATTCAACGTTCAATTAAGGGTATCTATAATTACCCCTTTGTGGTGGTTATTGAAAAGAACGAATTTAAAAATGCAGAATTAAAAGCCCCTAAAATGGGGACATCGTGGGAAACGTTTTTAAGTTAAAAATCCATGTGGATCAAAGATTTCTTTATCGGCAGAAAAACTTTGCAACCTTTGTTTGAGCGATTATTCAGAATATCGCTCCGGGGCATGAACTATGGTTTGGGAGGAGTTATCTCGACCAGCGGTGAACTGAATCTGATCCGCCTGGTGAAAAATAAATTAGAAGCAAACGGTATAAACCAATGCGTTGTTTTTGATGTAGGCGCGAACAACGGAATGTACGCTGATGCTCTTTTGAAGGAATTTTCGGAGCAGGATACGATATATTGCTTTGAGCCATCGGTGCATAGCTTTAAAGAACTGGATAGCAAGTTGCGCTCCCAAAAAAATATTGTTTTAGTCGAACAAGGCCTTGGCTCAGTTAAAGAAAAGCGCAAGCTCTATTTTGACCAGGAAGGTTCAGGATGGGCGTCTGTTTTCGAGCGCCAGGAAACGGGTTTTAATCATGTGCTGAGACACTCAGAGGAGATAGATGTAATTACGTTAGACGAGTTTTGTGATTCCAACAACATAAACCGTATCCATTTTATGAAGGCCGATGTGGAAGGGTTTGAATTAGAAATCTTAAAGGGTGCTAAACAGATGCTTTCGAAAATAGATTTTATTCAGTTTGAATTCAGTTTTGCTAATTATAATTCCAAGACCTATCTCTACGATTTTTTTGAGATACTATCTGACTTCAAAATATACCGAGTGCTTCGCAATGGAGTTCAAGAAATAAAGTATGATCCCCGGTATGAAATACTTATGACAACAAATTATCTTGCCGCAAGGAAGGATATGGAATTATAGATTCATGCATTAAGTTAAACTTCGATTTTTCACGAACTTTGCATGAAAAGAATCAGTAAATCCGATTTTTATTAAACTTGACAAGTAGGATTAGAGTGGTGCGGGAAAAGTGCATAACTTATTATGCTGATTGCGGGGCCATAAAATCGTTAACGAAATGAATATTCTGTTTCTCAGCTATTGGAATATCAGCGATGGATTATCGCAATCGACAGTATTGCCGCATGTTTCAATACTTGCGAAGAACGTACGAATAAAAAAAATATTATTGTTTACAGTTGAGCGCCAAAATAATTGCGCAACAGATCTTCCAGAAAAAGTTCAACATATTCCATTGGTATCAAAAAAAAATTCAGGTTTATTATTAAATAAAATATCAGATTTTGTTCTTTTTCCAAGACAGATTGAAGCTGAATCTAGAAAGCATTCCGTTAGCCTTATGATTTGCCGGTCATCGCTGGCAGGAGCCCTAGGATATATGGTCTACAAGAGAACAGGTATACCGTTCATAGTAGAGTCATTTGAGCCTCACGCATCGTATATGGTTGAATCTGGTGTTTGGCGAAAATGGGGCTTGCGAAATCTTCTACAGATTTATTGGGAAAAAAAGCAGAAGAAATATGCCCGGTTACTTCTCACTGTTTCTGAGCATTATAAGCGTGCACTAGTAAGTCAAGGAGTTCCGGATTCAAAAATTAAAGTAATGCCGTGCTGTGTTGATCTGGAAAGATTTGGCTTCAATGAATATGATCGGTCTGCTATAAGGAGAAAATATGAAATTCCAATGGATTCATTAGCAGCAATTTATGTAGGCAAGTTTGGGGGTATGTATATGGAAAGAGAAGCTTTAGTAATCTTTCGAGAAATTTTGCAAAGAATAAGGTGTTTCTATTTGTTCGTGATTACACCAAATAATGCTGACCAACTTTGGAAGTGGGTTAAGGAGGTTGGTGGGTTTGAAGGTATTGTCATAAATTTTCTTTGCGTTCCGCATCAGGATGTTCAGAAATACCTGTCAGCTTCCGATTTTGCGTTTGCCACCTATAAACCCTCACCTTCAAAACGATTTCTTTCTCCAATTAAAGTTGGCGAATATTGGGCCAATGGTCTGCCTGTTATGATTCCTGAAAATATTGGTGATGATTCCGGCATTATTGAACGGGAGGGCTGCGGAGTTGTTATTGATCAAAATGATCTGTCGCTAACAGCTAATAAACTTAAAGCGCTGCTGGCAGAAGGAAGAGTGGGATATTCAGCTTGGATTAATTCATGTGCTCACAAATACAGAAATATGAAGGTAGTTGAAGATACCTATCAATCTATTATCTAGATATACTGAACCAGTTAAAATCAATTACTAGATTGCTACGTAGTGTTACCATATATTCAAAAAGAAGCCCAATCGAAAAAAGTTTGATAAAATTCGGTTTGATACTGGCTTTTTACGTCCAGCCTTTTCTTACAAAAGCCCAACTCATTGTTCCGTCTACTGTTTGCATGGAAGAAGTTTTTTTGGTTGAAAAAACACCATCAACTGGTGAGTTTACAATCGATCTTTGTGAGGGGGATTTGTTACAACAGCCCACCGTAAGTATTGGCAGCAATGATGGTTTTAATGTTCCAGTAGGAACATCTTTGATTAACGCTAATGGTAAATGGTATGGATTTATATGTAGTTTATCCAACCACTCATTATTTCGAGTTGATTTTGGCGAATCATTACAAAACCCCTCACCAACGGTTATAAGTCTGGGCAATATTGGAGG
>CAZVFM010000063.1:0-10177 GCA_964626095.1 uncultured Roseivirgaceae bacterium
GAACTACGGGACCTTGATTGCTGAGTGCGCAAAAGTACTGATTTTTAAAAATCTTACAATTCATAATCAGAAAGAAGCCCCGGATTTACATAATTGGGATATATCTGAAGGTGCCGTTCCAGTACTAATTCAAAAATAGCTTCTCTCAATTCGGCAATATTAATCTTCTTAGTCGCTGAAAGAAACAGAATTTTTTTTATCAGCTCAGATGAATATTGTCGACCCAACTCATTTAAGTTGATCTCATTTTCAGGATTATTTTCCAATAATCGGTCTACCTTATTTAACACGAGTATTACTGGAATTTTACCCGCTCCAATATCTACCAAGGTCTGATTAACCACTTCAATTTGATGTTCATGATAAGGATGCGAAACATCAGCCACATGAACAAGTACATCAGCCTCTCTTACCTCATCTAAAGTAGATTTAAACGATTCGATAAGATGGTGTGGTAGTTTTCTTATAAATCCGACCGTATCCGAAAGCAAAAAGGGTACACCTTTCAAAACAATTTTTCTTACCGTAGCATCAACTGTAGCGAATAATTTATCCTCGGCCAATACTTCCGATTTGGATAAAAGATTCATTAGTGTTGACTTCCCAACATTTGTGTATCCCACAAGTGCCACTTTTACTAGAGAGCTCCTTGATTTCCTCTGCGTAATTCGTTGCTTGTCTATTTTTTCAAGCTTCTTCTTCAATACAGCAATCTGGTTGCGAATCATCCTACGGTCGGTCTCAATTTCTTTCTCACCCGCTCCACCACGTGTACCTGTGCCTCCGCGCTGTCGCTCAAGGTGAGTCCACATGCGGGTAAGTCTTGGCAATAGGTATTGGTACCTGGCCAATTCTACCTGGGTGGTGGCCTGTGCTGTTTGTGCCCTGCGAAGAAAAATATCAAGAATGAGCAAGCTTCTATCGTAGATTTTAACACTGAACTCATCTACACTATTCATTGCTTTTTCAATGTTTCTTAACTGTGAAGGGCTGAGGTCATCATCAAAAATGATGGCTTTAACGCCATTACTCTTAACAAAATCTGTTATTTCCTTAAGCTTACCCTTCCCTACAAAGCTTCTCACATCTGGAGTTTGAAGTTTTTGGGTGTAGCGCTTAATCTCTTTCAATCCAGCGGTATCAGCAAGGAAGGATAACTCATCAAGATACTCATCCATTTCGTCTGACGTAATCTTACCTGTACCCAATCCAACCAGCACTGCCGGCTCAGCATTATTTCCTTCAAATTGGCCCATTGACTCTTTGTATAATATTGATACAATACTCGGTTACTTTTATTAATTTTACCGATTAAATTGTAGTTTAATTCTCTTTATATGAGGAAAATCATTGTGTTAATAGGATAATTGAACAAAATTGCGTCTTTAAAGTTGGCTAAATGAAAGTTGCTATTGTTTTAAATACATCCTGGAACATCTATAACTTCCGGATGAGTTTTATTCGTTCACTCTTATCCAAGGGATATGAAGTACACTGTATAGCCCCAAAGGATGAGTATTCGTCTAGACTGGAGGGTGCCGGTTGCCATTTTCATCCGGTGAAAATGGATAGCCGTGGGGCTAACCCGATAAAAGACTTTGCATTGACTATTGAATTATGGTCAATTTATCGCAAAATAAAGCCCGATGTTGTATTGCACTATACTGTTAAACCCAACGTTTACGGTACAATTGCAGCAAGCTTACTTCGCATCCCCATTATAAATAATGTATGTGGTTTGGGTACTGTTTTCCTCAAAAAGGATTTGGTTTCTCATATCGCCATGTTACTGTATAAAATAAGTTTCAGGTTCCCCAGGAAAGTGTTTTTTCAAAATGAAGATGACCTTAAACTTTTTATAGAAAGAAAGCTTATTCCTGAAAAATCTGTAGACATACTTCCCGGCTCAGGTATTGATTTGAACCACTTTAAGCCATCCGAAAATCCAAAAAACCAACAATTCACTTTTTTGATGGTATCCAGGTTGATTTATGATAAAGGAGTGATGGAGTATGTTGAGGCAGTAAGAAGACTAAAGGAAAAAGGCGTTAACGCACGCTTCCAGGTTTTAGGAGCTCCAGATCCGGAACACAGAAGGGGTATTCCATTAAAGATGTTACATGACTGGATCGCTTCCGGAACCATCGAATATTTGGGTACTACCGAAGATGTACGCCAGTTTATTAACCATGCTGACTGTATTATACTCCCTTCTTACAGGGAAGGCACACCCAGAACCCTGCTAGAAGCATCAAGCTCATCGAAGCCTATAATTGCCACCAACGTGCCCGGCTGCACCAATGTAGTTGAGCATAATGTAAATGGACTTTTGTGCAAAATGAAAGATGCCGATGATCTTGCCTCTAAAATGGACGAAATGTTAAATATGGAGGAGGCCCAGCGAATGCTTTTTGGCAAAAATGGACGCCAAAAAATGGAAAGTAATTTTGATGAATCCCTGGTAATAAACAAATATCTTAGCGCCCTCGAAGCCATAAAAGTAGAGAAGCGTATTGGATGAAAGTAAATGCAACTCCCATAGAGGGTCTTTATGAACTTCTTCCTGAGGTTTGGCAAGATGAACGCGGTTGGTTTACTGAAATTTTTCAGTTACCCAAATACAAAAAACTAGGCGTTAACGATAACTTCATTCAGGATAATCTTTCTTTTTCAAAAAAGGGGGTTTTAAGAGGTTTGCATTTGCAACTGCCTCCCTTTGAGCAAGCGAAAATCGTAAGAGTTATGACGGGAAGCGTGCTGGATGTTGTTGTTGATTTAAGGAGGTCATCAAAAACTTTCGGAATGACTTACACTTGCCAGTTAGAAGCAAAAAAGCAAAATATACTGATTGTGCCTGAGGGCTTTGCCCATGGGTTTGCGGCTCTTGAAGACACCCTATTTTTCTATAAATGCTCAAATACCTATAGTAAGGACCACGAAACGGGGATTATTTGGAACGATCGCGACCTCAACATTGACTGGAAAATTACCGACCCATTACTTTCAGATAAAGACAAGTTATTGCCTACATTTAAAGACTTGATTAAAAATTTTTAATTTAACTCCCGTTTAATCCATTGTTGTGAATAAAACAGCTACATATCTGGGCATACTGGTGTTTCTGGCCTCTTGTGCATCTTATAAACAAAATATAATGTTTAAGGCAGGAGAAGCAACCACAATAAATTCAAACCAATTGCTTGAGACAACCGAGCTGTATAAAATCCGACCAGCAGACATCATAAATATTGAGGTCTTTTCCAATGAAGGTGAGCGTATCATTGATCCTGATTTACAGTTAATGAAGGATTTACCCGTTCAAGCAATTCAATTTAGACCAACTTACAGGTACGTAGTAGAAAGTGATGGTGCGGTGCGGCTACCCCAAATAGGTAAGGTGAAAGTTGAAGGGCTGAATCTTCGCGAAGTGGAAGTTATATTGGGAGAAAAATATACAGAGTACTATGCAGGAAGTTTTGTCGTTGCCACAGCACTCAACAGAAGAGTTGCGGTGTTAGGCGCATCAGGTGGCAAGGTTGTTCCACTTGAAAATGAGTTAATGTCACTTTCAGAAGTACTTGCACTAGCAGGCGGGATAGATAATTTCGGAAAAGCTAACAACATCAGACTACTAAGAAATGATCAGGCTTTTGTTATTGACCTTAGCGTTATTGATGGATACGAGCAAAATAAATTAATTGTTCAGCCTGGTGACATTGTTTATATAGAACCTATACGCAGACCTTTGAGTGAGTCGGTAAGGGATTATGGAGGTATTGTTAGTATAGCAACAACAGTTGCCTCATTGATTATTTTAATGGTAAGTCTTAACTAGTTTGACGAATCAAGGAACCATACCTAAAAAAGAAAATGAGCTCGAAGGCATAGACTTTGAAAAGCTAAGGATCATTATCCAAAAGAAAATGGTCTGGATAATTTTAATATTCCTTTCTGCCAATACCGCTGCTTATCTTGTTATTCGCTGGACAAAAGACTTGTACGAATCTGAGTCTGAGTTGAAACTTGAATTTAAATCCAAAGTACCCGAATTGGGCTTTAATAATGTTATTGATGATGCTAATGTAAATTTCATTTCAGGAGAGATTGAACTGATAAAATCAAAGCTTTTTTTTAGTAAGGTAATTGAGAAGGCTGATATAGAAGTAAGCTATTTCAGTATTGGTAAAGTTCTCAACTATGAAATGCACAAATCTTCTCCATTCTTCGTTAAGTTTAAAATTAAATCGAATGCAGCCTACGATACCCCCTACTACTTTAACTTCACTGCCAACAATAAATTCCAAATAAAAGTAGCAGATGAAAAAACATTTCATGAAGGAAGTTTTGATGTGTGGATGGACCTTGGGGATGTAGAAATAAAAGTAAAGGCCAACAGCACCTATCAACCAGGAGATGATAATGACTATTTTTTTATTATCAATAGCCAGGAAAAGCTACTTAATTACCTGGCTGACAATATTTCTGTTGAGCCCCTAAAGCTAAGCGCAAATACTATTAGAATTGCATTTAAAGATAATAACGGACACAAAGCTTATGAACTGGTAAGTATAATTGACTCGTTATACTTAGAATACAGTTACCAGGAAAAAAATCTTGCGAATATCCAGCAAATAGAATGGTTGAATAACGAACTAAGCCAGATTGAACATAAACTTGAGCAGTTTGAAGATTATTTTGAAAAGTTTACTCTGAGTAACAAGACGAGTGATTTAGGTGATGATTTAAAACGTACCATCACCGCAATGGCAAGTATTGATTCACAACGATTTGAAATAAATAAAAGACTTACAGAGATTAACAAACTTATTAATCAGGTCACACTTGAAAATGACGTTGATTTTCTCCCGGGTCAGTTAGTTTACTTTCCGCCCACTGTTCAAAAAGAACTTGATGCCTACTTACTACTTAATAGAGAATACCAGCGGCTTTCTCTTACCTATAATGAAAGAACAATTGCTTACAGACAAAAAGAAGCAGAGCTTGATCAAATAAAAACCAAGCTCTTTAATACACTTACAGATTTCAGAACACGTTGGACGCTGCGCATGGCGGAGCTAAATACCCAAAAACAAAACTTAGAAAAACAATTTGCCGGACTACCCGGAAAAAGTACTGAGTTCGGAAAAAACCAACGCTTTTATAAACTCTATGAAGAACTTTACCTTGCGTTAATGCAAAGTAAAGCACAATTTGAAATCGCTCAAGCAGGCAGCACACCGGATTTTAAAATATTTGCTCCCGCAACGTTTCCCCGTTCACCCATTTCCCCAAATAAACTGATTATTGTAGGCATAGGTTTCGTTGGGGGCATTTCTTTGGCATTTTTCTTTATTGGTTTTGCCTATGTCCTGAATAATAAAATTACAAATCAATCAGAATTAGAAAGACTTACCAATCTTCCTATTCTCGGAACGATACCAGAACTATTTGATTTCAATGACGATCATTTATATGTTATCAACCATCCAAAATCGATGTTGTCAGAGGCTGTCAGGACTTTACGAAGCAATCTTGACTTTTTCTCCTCAGGTAAAGGAGTGAAAGTAATCACAGTAACTTCCACCGTTTCAGGAGAGGGTAAATCATTTCTATCATCAAGTCTGGCGTCACTACTTGCTCTTTCAAAGAAGCGAGTGCTCCTTATCGATGCTGATATGAGGAAGAATAAAAATATTAAACCTTCAGAGGACAATAAGAAAGGACTAAGCACTGCGCTTATCAATATGTTTGATTGGCAAGAATGCATAAAGACAACAGGGGTTGAAGACCTTGACTATTTACCTTCAGGTCCACATCCGCCAAACCCTTCAGAACTTCTCATTAATGATGAGTTTGGAAAATTAATGACCATCCTAAAAGAGAAATACGACTTTGTAATAATTGACACACCCCCTGTTGGTCTGGTAACTGATGCAGTTATGACGATGAAGTATGCTGACTTATTCATTTATATGATCAGGGCCAACTATTCTCACAAAAGCTTTATCAACAATTTACACAGATTGAAAACCATTAATAAGTTTGACAACTTATGTATTGTTTTGAATGCGCTCCCTGTTTCGCGAAAGCGTTACGGTGCTTATTACTACGAAGAAAAAAATAAATCAGGAATTCTGAGGTCTTTATTCAGACGCTGATGTTCGGCAGTTGGTTCAGGAAATCTCAAGAGAAAAGTAATGCAAATTTATGGGTAGACATGCATTCCCATCTTTTACCAGGACTCGATGATGGTTCCCCTGATATTGAAACTTCGCTAACTTTAATTAAGGCCATGGCAAACCGCGGCTTCAAAAAGTTGATAACCACACCACACATCATGGGTGATTTTTATCGAAACAGTCCTGACAATATTCTTCCTGCACTACATCTTTTAAATGAATCACTAAAATCAGAACAGATAAATATAGAACTACAAGCAGCAGCAGAATATTATCTGGATGAGTTATTGATGGATGCCCTGGATCAGGATAAACAACTGCTGACATTTGGCAATCAATATTTACTCTTCGAAACCAATTTTTTGAGCGAACCTTTGTTCCTAAAAGAGTTTGTATTTAAACTAAGTACCAAAGGCTACAAGCCAATCCTGGCTCATCCTGAACGCTACATGTATTTGTATAAAAAATTTAACCTTATTGAAGACCTGCTTAGCCGAGGGGTGCTTTTACAAATAAATACCAACTCCATTACCGGATATTATTCCAGACAGGCACAACAAATGGCTTTTGAACTAATCGACCGTAAATGGGTTCATTTTCTTGGCAGTGACTGTCATCATATGCCACATATAGAAGTAATGGATAAAGCCAGGCAGCATAAGTACTATTTAAAAGCATTAGATTTAGATCTCTTAAACAATTCAATTTAATGATTGCCATAACAGGAGCAACAGGTTTGGTGGGATCATTCCTGGTAAGAAAATTACTGGAAGAAAAATTGCCTTTTGTTGCACTTAAACGACCAAACGCTGACACCCGCATAGTAGCCGATATCGATCATCAAATTGAATGGAGGGAAGCAGACATACTCAATGAAGTTACGCTGGAAGAATCGCTTGCAGGCTGTGAGACAGTAATTCATGCAGCAGCATTGGTTTCCTTTAATCCCAGAGATCGGTCCAGGCTTTTTGAGACAAACACATCTGGAACAAAAAAAGTGGTGAACACTTGCCTTAATCTTGGTGTAAAAAGGCTCATATATATCAGCTCAGTTTCGGCTTTAGGACGAAGCAAAAAATCAATTATCATTAACGAATCTTCACAGTGGACCAACTCATCATTAAACACCCACTACGGTGAATCTAAATACCTGGCAGAACTGGAAGTTTGGAGAGCCAAAGAAGAGGGCATGGAAGTAGCCATTATCAATCCCTCAGTTGTTTTGGCTCCAGGCGACTGGGATAAAAGCAGCGCTAAAATATTTAAGTATGTGTGGAAAGAAAAACCCTTCTATACTTCAGGCACATTCAATTACATAGATGTAAGAGACCTTGTCGAAATCATCATTCAAGTCAATAGGGGCATACTTAACGGAGAAAGGGTAATAGCAAGCGCAGGCAAAATCAGTTACCATGATTTTCTTACCATGGCAGCCCTTCATTTCAACAAAAAAGCACCTACAATTAAGATCGGATCAGGCTTTATCCGGCTTCTGGCCCTGTTTGAACAGGTTCGGAGTCGCTTAACCGGATCAGACCCGCTAATTACCCCGGAAACTGCCAGATTGGCCCATGCAGGCATATTCTTCGACAATACAAAAATAAAAGATGCCATGGGCTTTGATTTCCGACCACTGGATGACACTTTGCGCTGGTGCAGCAGCAAATATGCAGACCAGTTGCGCATTGCTTAATTTTTTACTCCAATGAGTATTGCTGCCGTTTTTTCTTATATTAGTGAAACCACTTGCTAAATGGCTGAGAACTTCCGCAAAAAAGAAGAGGAAAACGAGTTGATCAGGAAATTTGAAGACCACCTTAAAAGAAAATCAACTTGTTTTTTTGATGTTGACGCCTTCGAGCTGATCATTGATAATTACCTCATTAAGGGGAAATATAAAAAAGCGTTGTCTGCCGTAAACATGGCAATCAATCAGTACCCCTTTTCAATCGAATTAACGATGAGTAAGGCCCAGATTCTGTCACATCTGCGGCAATATGATGAAGCACTTGAAATTCTTGAGGCAGCAAAAACACTTCAACCCAATGATATAGACATCTACCTGTCAATTGGTTCAATTTATTCTTTGCAAGGCAACCATGCTACAGCATTAAGTATTTATGAAGAAGTGCTGGAAATTTCTGAGGAAAAAGACGAGATCTATTACAACATTGGTTTGGCTTACCAAAGCATGGAGCAATACTTAAAGGCCATTGAAGCATATAAGCTATCCATTGAAGAAAATATTAATCACGAGGGATCATTGTATGAACTTGCGTATTGCCTTGATCTCACCGGACAATTAGAGAGTAGCCTTAATTACTATAGAAAGTTTATTGATGAAGACCCTTACTCATCTGCGGCATGGTACAACCTGGGTATAGTTTGCAATAAGCTCAACAAATTTGAAGAAGCTTTGAATGCATATGAGTATGCTACAATTATTGATGAAAATTTTGCCTCCGCTTACTTCAATATGGGTAATACCCAGATGAACCTGAACAATTACCCGGCTGCACTGGATGCCTTCAAAAAGACCATAGATATTGAAGGGCCAAGCCCTGAAACCTATTGCAGTGTAGGTGCGGCTTACGAAAACCTGGAGCAATATGATTTAGGACTTAAGTATTTTCAAAAGGCAGCCAAGCTGGATACTTTAAGTGATGAAGCATGGTTTGGCGCAGGCAGCTGTCTCGAAAAACAAGAAAAATGGTACCAGGCCCTTCACTTTTATAACAAGGCGCTCAAGATAGATACAGAGAACCCTGAATATTGGAAAGCTGTAGCACATGCCGAGTTTAAAGTTGGAAATTCTGTCTCAAGCATTGATGCCTATGAAGAAGCAGCAAGACTAGACGCCAATGATAAAGAGACCTGGCTGAATTGGTCTTATATATATTACGAACAAGGCGACTACATGAAAGCTGTAGACATCCTGCTTTTAGGCTTCGAAGAAGTACCGGATGATGCGGAGCTGTTTTACCGGATGACGGTTTACCTAATTGAAGCAGGTAAGTTTAAAGAAGCCTTCAATTATTTAGAAAATGCATTAATTTTGGACTTTGAATTACATACATCGCTTTATGATTTCTTTCCAAAGCTTGAAACTCAAAAAGCACTTTACAAAATTATTGAACAATTTAGACAAGAAAACCCCTAATGAATTACTCCCTTAAGAACTTGCCTGAGCGTACTTCAAAGCCCAGGCAATTTGGCTTTACTATGGCCATGGATAAAGGCCTTAGTGTAAGAGAAGTTGAAGATTTCCTAAGCGTAGCATCCGATCATGTTGATATAGTAAAACTCGGTTGGGCCACATCTTTTGTTGTGCCCAACTTGAAAGAAAAACTTAGGGTATACAAAGAAGCGGGTATACCCGTTTACTTAGGAGGCACTTTGTTCGAGGCGTTTATAGTTCGCGATCAGTTTGACGACTATAGAAAAGTACTTGATGCGTTCGATCTTAAATTTGCCGAAGTATCCGATGGCTCTATTGATATGGACCACGATAAAAAATGTGATTATATAAGCAAACTATCACAGCAAGTAACTGTTTTATCTGAAGTCGGATCAAAAGATGCTGAGAAGATTATTCCTCCTTATAAGTGGATTGAACTCATGCAAAAGGAACTGGACGCAGGCGCATGGAAAGTTATAGGTGAAGCACGTGAAGGTGGTAACGTTGGGCTTTTCCGCTCAACAGGTGAAGTACGTTCTGGTCTTGTTCAGGAAATTCTTACAAAAATTCCCTTTGAAAAAATAATTTGGGAAGCACCACAGAAATCTCAGCAGGTTTGGTTTATCAAACTACTGGGCGCCAATGTAAACCTTGGCAATATCGCGCCAAATGAAGTAATACCTTTGGAGACTATTCGCTTAGGTTTAAGGGGAGACACTTTTCTTCATTTTCTGGGATTAGAGAATAAGAAAAATATTACTCCACCCTTCTACGCTGATTAAGCAGGATTGAGAGAAATCAAAGATTATATTTTGCTTTT
>CAZVFM010000063.1:10187-12806 GCA_964626095.1 uncultured Roseivirgaceae bacterium
AAAGGCATGGGCATGGGCGCTGCAGATGTAGTTCCGGGTGTGTCAGGCGGAACCATTGCTTTCATTACCGGCATTTATGAAGAACTGCTACGTAGTATCTCCGCATTTGATTTTACCTCTTTAGTCTTACTAAAAAATTTTCAATTCAAAGATTTCTGGATTAAAGTAAATGGCAACTTCCTTATCTGTCTTTTAGCTGGAATTGTCGCCAGCATATTAAGCCTGGCAAGCTTAATGACCTATTTGCTCGATGCATACCCCATTCAGCTATGGTCTTTCTTTTTTGGATTAATAATAATATCCAGCATTGTAATTTTAAGAGAGGTAAGTAAATGGACTTTAGGAATTTATATTGCACTTATTGTCGGTATTTTTTCAACCTATCTGCTTACCATCTTGAGTCCTGCACAAAGTCCTGAAACCTTACCTTTCATTTTTTTATCAGGCATGCTGGCCATTTGTGCAATGATCTTACCCGGAATTTCCGGTGCATTTATTCTTTTGTTGTTAGGCAAGTATGAATTCATCTTGGCAGCCCTTACAGAGAGAGATCTACTCATGATATTTGTATTCATTGCCGGTTGTATAGCTGGGCTGTTAATTTTCACAAGAGTGCTTCACTGGATGTTAACGCATTACAGAAATATAAGCATCGCAACACTTGCAGGCATCATGCTGGGTTCGCTTAACAAAGTCTGGCCATGGAAAATTGCACTTTCATATCAATTGAACTCTGAGGGTTTACAAGTACCGGCTTTTGAAAAAAGTGTGCTCCCAGGCGAGTTTTTGAGAAGCACAGGCCAAGACCCCAATCTGTTTGTAGCCTTGTTTTTTATAGCTACAGGCATTTTTCTGGTGATATTAGTAGAAAAAATTGCATTATTAGTCAAATACCGAAACACACACTAAATTTGCTGCCCGTTGGCAGATAATGGTTGAATTAGAATTGTTAATTATGGAAAAGGTTTTTGGTTTAATAGGACAAACATTATCTCACTCATTTTCAAAATCATATTTTGATGAGAAGTTTTTTAGAGATGGAATAAAAGATCATCACTATGAGTTGTTTGAATTAAAAAATATTGAGGAGTTTAAAGATTTTGTTGCTAATAATCCCAATCTCTGTGGTCTAAATGTTACACTTCCTTACAAAGTTTCGGTAATGAAATACCTTAACAGCGTAGATAGCGAAGCAGAAAAAATTGGAGCCGTTAATGTAATTAAACTAAATAACGGAAAACTTACCGGATACAACACCGATTATATTGCCTTCAAAATTACTTTAGACAAATGGATACCTAACAAGAAAGGATTACAAGCACTTATTCTTGGTACAGGCGGATCATCCAAAGCAATCCAACATGCGCTAAAAGATTTGAAGATAAAATTCAAGACTGTTTCGAGAGAAGAAAAGAAAGGCGATTATACTTACGCACAATTGGAAAAAGACCCCTCCATTATTGAGAAATCGAAACTCATAATTAATGCTACCCCTATGGGTATGACGCCCAACACCACAACATATCCTCCTATCCGCTACGAACTTATTGGCAAAGACCACTACTTATATGACCTGATCTACAATCCGGCAAGGACAGTATTTATCCAAAAAGCTGAAATGCGTGGCGCTCATTTTAAAAATGGATTAGAAATGTTGCACGAACAAGCCGAAAATGCATGGCGCATCTGGAATAGCTGATGGTTTGCACCTCTCTGGCGCAATAATATCTCTATTGAAGATAAACTTCTTTCGGTGATTAATTAGAAGATTTAACATGGAATTCAAACTCATCAGTGATTTCCAGCCAACGGGCGATCAGCCGGTTGCTATTCAACAATTATCGGATGGCCTACTAAATGGCGAGAAACATCAGACCCTTTTGGGTGTAACCGGATCGGGAAAAACTTTTACCATTGCCAACGTAGTTCAAAAAGTACAAAAGCCCACGCTGGTACTTTGCCATAACAAAACACTTGCAGCTCAGTTATATGGCGAGTTCAAACAATTTTTTCCTGACAATGCCATTGAGTACTTCATTTCATATTACGACTACTATCAACCAGAGGCTTATTTACCCTCATCAAATATTTATATTGAGAAAGACTTATCAATAAACGAAGAAATAGAAAAACTCAGGTTAAGTGCCTCATCTGCCTTGCTTACAGGCAGGCGAGATGTATTGGTTGTGGCCTCCGTTTCTTGCATTTATGGCATTGGTAATCCAGATGATTTTGGAAGTAACGTAATCAAACTCAGGGTAGGAGAACAAATCGCAAGAAATAAATTGCTGTTTTCGCTAGTTGATATTCTATATAGTCGAACCGAGGTTGACTTTAAAAGAGGAAACTTCAGGGTGAAAGGCGATACTGTTGACATCTTTCTGGCCTATGCAGACTACGCTATACGCATTTATTTTTTTGGAGATGAAATCGAAAGCATACATCGGATAGAACCCGTTTCCGGAAAAAAAATATCAGACGAAAAAATAGTTAGCATTTTTCCCGCTAATTTATTCGTAACTGATAAAGACCAAATGCACGAAGCCATTCGCCAAATTCAGGACGACATGGTACTTCAGGTAGAATTATTTGAATCTGAAAAAAGGCATCTGGAAGCCA
>CAZVFM010000064.1:0-12635 GCA_964626095.1 uncultured Roseivirgaceae bacterium
TGGAAGAATCTTTTAAAACCTCTGTAGATAAGGCGATGGTAGAAATTGGCGTTTTAAATTCATGTGTCATGTTGTTGACAAAATCTCTCTGAACTTCAGAAAGCCTGCGCTGTTTTAGAATGGTGATAAGTGCATACGCAAAAAAAATGATTACAACTAAGAGCACAAGCGTTGAGAATGACCATATGTCCTGACTATATAAAAGTTGCGACTTAATAGAGGGAAAATATACTGTAAAATAATAATCTTGTTGCGGAGGAATGGGCAATGCAGAGTGAGTGATTTCTTTATCAAGTGCAGTATTCATTGCTACATAATTGCCATAAACAAGTTTTTCATAGGAACAGTCGTAAATGCCATACTCAAAATCTATATTGATGTTTCTTTTTTCAAATTCTGATTTTAGTAAAAATTCTAACAGCTTGGCATCTATGTCAGAGTTTACCATTACCTGGTAATAATTTGTAGAAAGCTGTTTGATTGGGTTATTGCTTGGCGATGGCGTATTGTTAATGTTAAATATTTGATGGGCAACGTTGAACAGCGCGCTGTTAACATCTCTATCAAATTGTGATTCTTTAAGGTCATAGGCCTGTTTAACCCAATATATTTGGGTTATGCTGATGCCAAGAATACTCAGTGTAGCCAGCACAATGACGAGACGTAGCGTATTGCGATTCACAATAGTAAAAGTATATACTCAGGTCCATTTCTCAATAACATTAACAAGTCATTAACAAGTATTAGCAGATTGTTAACAACACGATTGGATTTCAAAACTCACATTTGTATTAGTTAATCACTAAACAAATCACAATCATGAGAAAAACCAATTTAATTCTAAGTGGTTCATTAATTGCGCTTGTTGCAATTTTTGCACAGGGTTACAACGTATCCGCATTCAGAAATTCACTAAGTGCCATTGAGTCAGCAATATTTAGTTGGGAGGAGACAACCCACAATTTTGGTACAGTGAAAAGTGGGACTTCAGTAGAACATTCCTTTACTTTTGTCAACAAGGGCAGCGTACCTTTGATCATCTCATCTGTTAAGGCTTCGTGTGGTTGCACGGTAGCAGATTATTCAAAAGAACCAGTTGAGCCGGGACAAGAAGGTTTTGTAAAAGCAACTTATACTGCTTCGAAGCCGGGTATTTTTACCAAAACAGTAACAGTTACCGCCAATACAAGCGAAGAGCAAATGGTACTCAGCATCAAGGGTGAAGTAGTTGAGTAGTTATTGGGCTAAACTATTTTTTGAGAGAGATGAAACTAATCATCTCTCTTTTTATTTCACCCTGTTCATAAGGTCTTCAGCAAAAGTAACAAGCCCAAGTTTTTTTTCCTCAGATATGTGCAACTTGGCGAGCGCCTCAAAGGCCTTGTTGAAGTATTGATTAATTTTTCTTTCAGCCATCTTATTTACTCCAATTTTGTTGTAAATGGTCGAAATGGCCTTTACTTTTTTATCCTTATTAAATGATTTCGCCTTCAACCATTTTTCTAGTTCGCGCTTATCAACTCCTTTCGCATGTTGTAATGCCTTAATTAACAAAAATGTTTTTTTGTTTGCGATAATGTCGCCACCAACCTGTTTGCCGAATTTTTTCTTGTCAGCGTAGACATCTAAGAGATCATCTTTTAATTGGAAGGCAATTCCCAAACATTGTCCGAAATCTCTCAGTAATTTTTTATCCTCATCAGGCGCATGGGCGAGTATGGCACCTAATTCTAAACTAAACCCAAGCAGTACAGCTGTTTTTAGTCGAATCATTTCAATGTACTGAACTTCCGTTACCTTTTTCATTTGCTCAAAGTCCATGTCCCATTGCTGGCCTTCGCAGACTTCGGTTGCACAGGTGTTAAAAACATGCAATACCTCCTTCAATACATTCGCATCTAACTGATTGAATATTTCATACACCTTAACAAACATTACATCACCTGATAGTATGGCGGTATTTACACTCCATTTATTGTGTACTGTTTTGTTTCCCCTACGCAAGGGGGCACCGTCCATGATGTCATCATGCATTAATGTAAAGTTGTGGAACAGCTCAATGGCGGCCGCGAAGGGAACAATCTGCTCTGCATCCTGCTTGTAAAGATCATAAGCCAACAGGCACATAAGAGGTCTCAGGCGTTTTCCACCAATGCCCATAAGGTAGCGCATGGGCTCATACAGACTTTTGGGCTGTTTGCCATATTTTGACGAACGGATTTCTTTTTCAATGAGCTTGAGGTAGTTCTTATTGTACAATGACATGCAGGATTATTGGTTAGCAAAGACAAGATCGATCAATCTTCTGTCTATATCGGTTTTCTTTACTTTCACATTTACTTTGTCTCCAAGGGTATAGGTTTTTTTCCTTCTTCGGCCAATCACCCGGTAATTCTTTTCGTCAAATATATAATGATCATCTTTTATGTCGACCAGTCGTATCATTCCTTCGCATTTGGTTTCTATGATCTCCACGAATATGCCAAAATCAGTAACACCTGATATAATGCCTTCATAGACTTTTTGTTCAGCGTAGGTCATAAATTCTACCTGCTTGTATTTGATAGAGGCCCTTTCTGCATCAGCAGCACGTTTTTCTCTTTCGGAAGAATGCACGCTTTTGGTTTCGTAATCTTTTTTGTTTACAGATTTACCCTCATCAAGGTAATGTTGTAAAAGGCGGTGCACCATCATATCCGGATACCTGCGAATGGGTGAAGTGAAATGACTGTAGTGTTGAAAGGCCAGGCCGAAATGTCCTTTTTCCTCTGTACTGTATTTGGCTTTGGCCATTGCACGAACAGCCAGTTGCTGCAAAACATTTTGCTCTGGCTTGCCTTCAATTTCATCCATCAATTTATTCAGCGATCTGCTAACGGATGATTCCTCAACATTAATTTTATGACCGAATTTTTTAGCGAACAGCGCAAAGTTTTGCACTTTTTCAGGATCGGGATAATCATGAATGCGATAAACGAAGGTATTGCGTTCTTTACCTTTCTTCATGTTGTGAACAAAGGTAGCCACCTGTTTATTGGCCAATAACATAAACTCTTCAATGAGTTTATGCGCATCTTTTCTCACTTTAGGGATTACCGCCAATGGTTTGCCTGCACTATCGAGCTTAAACTTTACTTCAGTAGTTTCAAAATTTACTGCACCTTTTGCAAAGCGCTGTTTGCGAAGTTCTTTAGCAAGATTATTGAGTATAATTAGTTCATCAGCAAACTTACCTTTACCACTTTCAATTACTTCTTGTGCATCTTCATATGCAAAGCGATGATCGGAGTGAATAACCGTACGTCCAAACCATTCCTTTTTTATGTGTGCATTTGCATCTATTTCGAAAACGGCTGCAAAACATAACTTATCCTCATTCGGCCGGAGAGAACAAAGCTGGTTTGACAACCGCTCAGGCAGCATGGGAATGGTGCGGTCAACCAGATAAACTGAAGTTGCCCTGTCGTAAGCCTCTGTTTCAAGTATGGTTCCAGGTTTTACATAATGAGTAACATCGGCAATATGCACACCAATACGGTAAATCCCATCTTTCAATTTTTCAAATGAAATCGCATCATCAAAATCTTTAGCATCCTCAGGGTCAATGGTGAAGGTGAGTACTTTTCTGAAATCTTTTCGCTTCTTTATTTCAGCTTGTGTAATGCCCTCATCAATGGTTTCAGATTCAGCCAATACTTTTTGATCAAAACGAAGCGGCAAACCAAATTCTGCCATGATAGAGTGAATCTCTGCCTCATTCTCACCTGCTTTGCCAAGTACTTCAATTACTTTTGCTTGCGGACTTTTATCGCCTTCGGCCCACTCGGCAACTTCTACAATTACTTTATCGTTGTGTTTGGCACCATTAAGCTTGTCGGGATAGATAAAAAAGTCCTGGTAAATTTTTCTGAAATCAGGAATAACGAACGCATAATTTCTTGATTGCTCCACCCGGCCTACAAAGCGGATGCGATTTCGCTTCACTACCTTCAGCACCCTGCCTTCAGCTCTTTGACCGCTGCGATAGGGTAGCAATTCTACTTCTACTGTATCACCATCTACCGCTGACCTAAGGTTGAGGGTTTTTACATAAATATCATCGCCCCCTTCAGCAAGAATTACATAAGCAAAGCGAGGATTAACATGATCTACTGTACCGGTGATGGTTTGTGCTACACGACTACTTTTATAATCGCCATTACTAAGTTGCTGCACTTGATCAGCATCAACCAGTTCGTATAATTCGAAAGTGAGATCTTTTAGCTGGGCTTTTTGTTTAAGCCCCAGCTTGCGCGCAATTAGTTTAACAGAGAATGCCTGACCCTGGTGACTTTCTAGTAATTGGATAATGCGCCCTTTTAAACTTCTCGCCAATGATGCTTTCTTCTTTTGCGAAGGGAGTTGTTTTGTGTCTTTTCTTTTTTTCTTTCCCATAAGATTTGTGGGTGCTAAGTTAAGTGTTTACCAATGGGCCGTGGGTAAATCCACTTTATATTATTATGAATGCTTTACAATGTTTTGTTCTTCTATGAGTGGGAGGCCTTTCATCTTAAGATAAAGTTGGGCAACCACAACGGTATCGTTCACACAATACCTGGCAATTTTTTCAAGATTTTTGTCTTGATGATAAACACGGTTAACCATACTTCCATCAATATCAGTTTTACTTGAAGGGATTTGGAAAATGGCAGCAAGCAAGTCAAGCGAAGTATAATGCTTATAATCTCCAAACTTCCACATGTCCATGGTATCAAGATGGCCAACTTCCCAGGGTTTTTTGCCGGAAATATCAAGTACGTAAGGCAAGGTAATTTCATTTACCAGCATACGCCTGCATAAATAGGGGAAGTCAAATTCTTTTCCGTTATGTGCGCAAAGCCTTACCTGGTTTCCTGATTTATCGAGCCATCTTTTGAATTCCAGCAACACCTCTTTCTCATCGTCACCATAAATGGCTTTTGTATTTAATACCAATTCCTTGCTACCCTCTTTTTGTTTTAATCGGGCAAGGCCAACACATATTATTTTACCGAACTCGGCATAAATACCCGCACGCTCATTAAATAAATCAGCATCAGTTTGTTGCTCATCTTTTTTAAGATAGGTTGCTTTGCGAGCCCATTGTACTTTTAGGCGCTCATCTAAATGAGCGTAATCGGGAACTGTAGCAACCGTTTCGATGTCGAGAAATAAAATATCCAGAATATCATTTTGCATAGGCTCAGGAATGAAGTACACCTTCAAGCTCAAGTTCTTTTATAAATGTAAGATTTTCTTCGCAAATGGTTTCAGGTACAAATACAAAACGTTTATCGAAGAGTTTACCTTGCAGATAATAACTAACCCAATATTCGTTATTCAAAGGAAATAATGTTGGGTCAATTGGTTCTATCAGCACAGCGCTATTGGCCGGAACGGTATCAAGAAAATGACGAAGTACAGACGTTTTTTGTTGCTCCCCATCTTTTTCGCCATAACCTTTACTGGCAACCAAAGTATTTTCAATGACTATGTTGTTATTGTTGATAAGATAAACCAGCCACTCAGCACTTTCTCCAATAGCCTGCTTTTTAGCAACTGCAATGGTTACATTTTTTACTTTTGGTATTTCAATGTCTTTAATCATTTTTATTTTGAATAGTTAAATTCGAACAACTCGGAAAATTTCAGTTTTAGCAATTCTTTTACTTCATTAAATGATACTTGTTCCCCTAATTCTTTTTCCATTGAAGTAACCGCTTTATCATCAATACCGCAAGGGATAATGTGATCGAAGTAGTTCAAATTGGTATTCACGTTAAAGGCGAGACCATGCATGCTAATCCATCTGCTTGTTTTTACGCCAATGGCGCAAATTTTCCTGGCTTTGTTTTCATCATCACTATCAATCCAAACTCCGGTGAGCCCGTCAATTCTTCCTCCTTTAATTTTATACTCGGCCAATGTTTGTATCACGGCCTCTTCCATTAAGCGCAGGTATTTATGGATATCCGTGAAAAAATTTTCAAGATCGAAAATGGGGTAAGCCACAATTTGTCCTGGACCATGGTAAGTGATGTCGCCACCTCGGTTTATGTGGTAATAGCTCGCATTAATTTTGGCAAGCCCTTCATCGTTTACTAACAAATTTTCTTTTTTACCACTTTTACCAAGTGTGTAAACATGTGGATGTTCACAGAATATTAAATAATTACTACTTGCTTCTTGCTGTTCAGGATGTTTGCGGTTGTGTTGCTTAACAACAAGATCTTTTTCAAACAATTCAGTCTGGTAATCCCAGGCTTTTTTATAATCAATTAAACCGAGATCAATAAACTTTACTTCTTTATTGATGAGTTCATTCACTTAATCTTACTTAATTCATTTTTTAGGAAAACTATATTTTCGATTGCTTTTACATCTACTTGGTTTTCTTTGGCCAGGTAGAAAGTAATCCAATCAGTAAGATGAATCAGGTAGAAATATTCTTCAAGCAGGGAAGCGCCTTGTCCAACAATGTCTATAATGGTTCCTGATTTCTTTTCGAAGATATCCCAACAAATCTCCATCCTTTTCTCAATGCGCTCATTATCGTAATCAGAATACAAATAAATCACTTGTATCATTGGCAGTAAATTTTCCGGAAACTGCCAACCCACAATTTCGTTGTGGTTCATTTCGGGGAATGTATTTACGTGTGCAAGCTGCTTGGCGTTCTCATTAAGTTGTTGCTGAAAACGTGTGGCCATGGCTGTTAACCTTGGTCCGGAGTAGATCATCGGAAACTTTCCTTTCAGGCGTCTGGCAATGATTTCTGCTTCGGTTTGTATCGCTTTTTCACCGCGGTCTAAATACTCTATGGCATTCTCAGTTTCTTTAATAAATGCGGCACCAATAAGTCCGGCCTGATAAAATACAAAAAGTAAACCCAACATCATATAACCGATGTTAGCCCTTGGGCTATCGGAGCCAGGCGGAACCATAAGTACAGGATAATTATTTTCCTGGGCAATTTCCAATAATTTTCCACCCGAGGTGATGATAATAATATTGGCCCTTTTCAATTGAGCCTTGCCTACGGCATGCAACACTTCTTCGGTATTGCCGCTGTATGAACTTGCAATAAACAGTGTATGTGGATCCACAAAGCGCGGTATTTCGTAGCCCTTGCAAATGGTTATGGGAAATGGAATGCGATCAAAGGTGAGAGACTCAATGAGGTTGGCTCCAATGCCCGAACCACCCATACCCGCCAATACCACATTGCGGATGTCTCTTCCCGGCCGTGCCATTTCAAAACTTGCCCCTATATTCAGGGCCTCGGCCAATTGGCGTGTAAATCCTTCGATGAGTTTTTGCATCTTTAATAAATATTTCGACATCAAATGTAGGGCTTTTGTATGAGCGATAAAATCAGTAAAGGAAATTATGGCGAACAGCTCGCAACCGATTTTTTGGTTAATGCGGGCTTTGAAATACTGGAGAGAAATTTTAGGTACAAGCGGGCTGAAATTGACATCATTGCCCGAAAGGACGATGTACTGGTATTTGCAGAAGTAAAAGCCAGGTCAAGCCAGAACTTTGGTTTTCCGGAAGCATTTGTAAACGAGGCAAAGGAAGAGAAGATTAGAGAAGCTGCCGAACAATTTATCGAAGCGAACAATTGGAAAGGAGACATCCGCTTCGACATTGTTTCGGTTATATTAAAGCCACGTGTTGAGATTGAACATTTGCCCGATGCATTTATCTAAGTGCTGCCATCTTTAACGTTTGTGGGGATAATCTTGTGTTAAGGTATTTACTTAATTTTTGATGCAGCTGTTCAGGAATAAAGGGTTTTGATATAAAATCTGTCAAGCCTGAGTCGTCCATTGATTTTTCTACCAGCGAAAACACAGAAGCGCTTAGCGCTATAACAGGCAAGGCTTCATAAACACCGCCCATTTTTCTTATTTCTCTCGTGGTCTCGTATCCGTCCATTATAGGCATGCGTAAATCCATTAGCACAATATCATAATCATTTTCTTTTATTTTTATCAGAGCTTCGTGCCCATTTTTGGCGACATCTACAATAATTCCCCATTTCTCTATTATTTTTTTAGCAATCAGAATATTCAGGTCATTGTCTTCCACAAGTAATATTTTGCTGCCATCAAACTTACTTAATTCCTGATGCTCAGGTTTTAGTAATGATTTGGTTTGAGATAAAGTAAAATCAATTGAAAAGGTAAATGTTGTACCTTTTCCTACTTCGCTTTCAATATAGATTTCGCTGCCCATTAAGGCGAGGAGTTTTTTCGTGATAGCCAGTCCTAGCCCTGTTCCACCGTGAGTTCTGGCAATGCTATGATCTGCCTGTTGGAAGCGCTGGAAAATAAGCTGGTGTTTATCCACAGGTATTCCTGTTCCGGTATCTTTTACAGAAAACTGGATTTGAACCTTTTCATTATTTTTTGATTTCAACTCCACTTCCAAAATAACACTGCCTTTATTTGTGAATTTTATTGCATTTGAAATCAGGTTGTTGAAAACCTGTGAAAGTCTAACGGGATCACCTTCTAAATACGCAGGGAGGTCATCATCTTTTTTTAACTTCAGTGAAATGTTTTTTTCTTGGGCCTTTTGTTCATTGGCCTTTTTAAGATTACTCAGAAGTTCTTCAAGGTTAAAATCCATCTTTTCCAGCTTGAGCATTCCGGCTTCTATTTTACTGAAGTCAAGGATGTCGTTGACCAGTGCCATAAGGTTATCTGAGCTAAACTTTATAGATTTTAAAAATTGCAATTGGTCTTTGTCCTCAATTAATTCCAAAAGCAAATGGGACATGCCAATAATACCATTTAATGGGGTTCTTATCTCATGACTCATGGTTGAAAGGAACTCAGATTTTGCCAGGGAAGCCTCCTGAACCTTTACTATAGATTCAGAAAGTAACTTTTCGCTTTTCTTAAGTTCAAAATGTCTAATAATTGTTTTACTAAGTGTAGTTAGTGCTGTTCTTTGAGATTCAGTTAGTTTTTTTGGGTTGCGATCTATAACACATAATGTGCCCAGTCTGTATCCATCCGAATCAATCAATGGGGCGCCTGCATAAAAACGAATAAATGGTTTACCTGCTACCATTGGATTATTGCAGAAGCGTTCGTCTTTTAGAGCATCTTCAATCTCTAAAATAGTATCACCCAATATTGCCAGATGGCAAAATGAGATATTTCTTGGGGTTTTCTTAGCCGTGATTCCTATGGCCGATTTAAACCATTGATCATTTTCGTCCAGCAGACTAATCAAAGCAATTGGGGTATCGCAAATACTGGCGGCAAGTTTAGTGAGTTCATCAAAGTGCTCTTCAGCAGTAGTGAAATCTACATTGTAGCTTTTTAATGCCTGGAGCCTTTTTGATTCTTCTTGAGGATTCGTGAGATAGAGATTCATAGTTATCATTTAATAATTCTTAAAGAAATATTTACATCGTGAGGAGCAGGCACTCCTCCACCAAAATATGGCCACAACATATAGTACACCCCCCGTTCGCAGGTATTACCGCGGTCAATTTCAACGGCATCCAGACTATTTAACCTGAATGTATACTTGTTGTGGCTTACTTCAATTTTGTATTTGTTTGTTTCATTAATGTTAACCACACCCACGAACTGCTCTACTCTTTGGTTGTTAACATAGCAATAGGCATAAATCTCTAGCTGATTATTATACCATTGCCATCCAAACCTTGCACTATTTTCATGATGCATAGAATTACAATCAGAAAAGCCAAGCAGTTTATTTTTTTGGCTTTGCAATGCATCGCTGCCCAGGCTATACATTGCCGTAGCATCAAAGCTTGCTTCAAATTCTAATACCGCACCTTGCATAAGTTCAACACTTCGCTTATTGCTGTAGTGCTCGCCTTTTGCAATGATGAAATGGCGATAAGGGATTTCGTATACAGGCTCACAAGCAATGCTAAAGAGCAGTATTGCAATTAATGTTGACTGATTTATGTTTTTAGCCATTGTGGGTTTCATAACATTAGTGCGAAACCTGTTAGCCCCAACATTATCAAGTTAAAGATCGCAAGAAGTACTACAACATTATTTACAGTTTGCGTTTTGTGTTTTAAATCTTCAATTTTTGTGAAATGCTCTTCCATAATTGTAAATTTTAAAATGGTTTGAATAAAACTTTGAAAAGTGCTGATGGATATCCGCTTCGTACACTAGTGCCTGCAGAGACACCAAAATGCTTACCGAACATCCATTGAGTTTCTAAGCCAGGGACAAGTGCCACAAAATTTTCATTTATTAAACCCGCCCTAAGATTTATCAGGAAACTCAATTGCTCATTTTTAACAAGGGGGGCAGCTATACTTGCTCCGATAAAGCTGTCGTTTGCAATTATTCCCTCTTTTGTAAATTCCACTCTGTTTTGATAAAAAGCACCAAGCAACCAACCCTTATTGGACTGAAACTGCAGACTCCCGCCTAGTTGATTTCCTGCAATGGTTTTTTCGTAAAGAGGTGCAAACTCAATGTGCTGGGCTGTAGTACTTTTTGAAGAAATCATTACTATCAAAATTGCTGTTACGAATATTTTTAGGGTCTCCTTCATGATCAGTATTTCTTATTTGATTATCCCAATACTAAATCCAACATTTACCAACAGACTGCTGCTTATGTTGGTATTGCTGAAAGCAATTTGATTGGTGTTAGTTAAGAAGGGCACACTGTATTGTGCCTCTAAAAAGAGGTGAAGAAATTCAAGATGACTTTCTAATTGAAACTCAATACCAGCGCCAAATCGTATCGTGCTGGCACTAATTTTTCCAAGTAAGGGTTGCTTTCCTTTTGAAGATGCCTTTTGAGGACCATCTGCAACTGATAAATATTTGCCACGAAATTGGTAATTATCATAACCTAAACCGGCTACAGTATAGGGTTCAATGGTTCTCATTTTACGGGTAAGCGATCGTAGCACATAGATATTTGAAGTAGCTGCCACGTTAACTAAATTAATGGTATGCGGACTGCCGCATACAGGATAGTATAATCCTGCGCCTAGTAAAACAATCTTTGTGTAGTCATTGCCATATAAAAAACTGACAGCCCCACCTTCTTGCATTAAGTTAAGGCTATTAAGCTCTGGGATATCACTTTTAAATGATAGGGCCCTCACCCCATATTTTCCGCTAAATCCAATGAATTTTGGATTTGGATTTTTGTAATAGGCCTCTTCTAGCGTCTGTGCATCACTTACACAAGACTTCAACATCAAGACAATATAAAGTAATGTAATTACTATCAGCTTAAATGTGTTTGCCTCGATTCTGCTTGCTGCGCTCATAACTTTTGCTCTTTTGTTATGTCAAAGGTGCATGCAGAAATGTTCGAATAAATCAGGGGCTGGCTGATCTTATTAAAATACAGTGGGGGCTTAGATTAATTCGGTCAATCGATCTGTTTGGGCATTAAAACTTAATTTTTCCCTTAAATCTTCAAACCATTTTTTGAAGGGAATCGGGAGAAGCCCCTAAACTCAAGACTAAGGGTTTCTCTTAGATTGTAAGGGTTTAGGAGGATATTGTGCAGATAAAGTTTTGATGACGGAGCCCAAAACTAAAATTGACAGCAATGTATTTAAATCCAGCGGGGGTTTATCGTGAGCTGGCCAATGCCCGTCTTTTAAAGAGCTCGTAATCGTAAACCACAGTGCCTTGTTCATTCCATTCGAAAAGCACTACAGGCTTTACTTCTTTATCGTAAGGTTCTTTCGGGTAGCGTACTACTTTCTTTCTACGTCCGTTAGTAAAATATTCAGTCCATTCACCAATTTTCTGGTCCCATTGGTATTCACCACTAACAGCAATTCTACCATTTTCAAAAAAGAAAAAATAATTCCCTTCTTTTTCACCGTACTCAATGGGGATTATTTCTCGTATTTTTTCTCTGGTTTGTGGGTCGTAGTAACCCACCAGGGTTTCTTTAGGCCAACCTTTGAAATATTTTTGTTTGTCAACCAGAATATCCTGCCTGTCGTGTTGAACCCAGCGACCATGTTTGGTGCCTTTAAAGAAAATCCCCTCTTCAAGCAATTGCTCTCCTTGTACTTTTTCGTAGGGCCCATGCAGGATGTAACCCTTTTTCGGATCAAAACCCGTTCTTCTTATCTCTTTTCTGGTGAAATCGTACCAATAAATATCGCGCACGTACTTATCGGTTTCAATGGGTTTGCGTAAATACCTGAAACGTTCGTACGTCATGCGGTCGCCAACGCCCCTGCGGGTAAAGCCTTTTTTAGTCTTCAATCCATAGAAGACATTTTTTTTTGTTTTCTTTTTTTTCTTTCTTCTGATGGGCTCCTCTACATCCTCAGCATCAATATCAAGGTTAACTGGCGTGCTAATGACAAACAAGCGCTCTTCTTCCGGTTCATCGTCTTGCGCGAATCCTGCAAAGCATAGACTTAGTGCTGCGATAAGTGTAAGCGATTTTTTCATTTTTTATTTAACGATACAAAGGTAGCTAAAGTATATAAAAATAGCCCGGTGTTTAAATGCCGGGCTATTTAGAAATAAATTTATACTTGATTTTAAATTAACTCTACACTGCGCTTAATAAAATTGGTAAGGTCGCTGCCCGAAAGCATGTTTTGCGAAAGCAGTG
>CAZVFM010000065.1:0-12615 GCA_964626095.1 uncultured Roseivirgaceae bacterium
TACTGCCTGGTATCGGAGGATCGTTTACCCGGGCAGGTTATGTAAATGTTCTGTTTGTAACCGAGTTTGTTGGATTAATTCTGATTTACTTAGGATATGTAATAATTAAAAATGACAAATCCACCTCTACACATCAACAACAAGTAGTAATAAGAAATTAATTGTCTCCTTTTTCGTGTAAGTATGCCAGCGCTTTCTCCAAATCTTCCGGAGTATCAATGCCGATGGTCTCCTCTTTGGTTTCATTCACATAAATGGTATAGCCCTGTTCAAGCCAACGGAGTTGTTCGAGTGCTTCTGCTTTTTCAAGAGGAGTAGGACTAAGCTTTGCAATATCTTCCAGTACATCGCAGCGGTAGGCATACATGCCAATGTGTTTATAAAATATATGTGCTGATAGCCACTCCTTTTCTTCAACCCCCCTCAAATAGGGTATAGCTGATCGGCTAAAATAAATGGCTTCGCTTTTTTTATTGAGAATTACTTTTACTGTATTGGGATTGAAGAGTTCTTCATTTTTTGATATTTGTTTTGCGAGTGTGGCCAATTGAATTTTACCATTGAGTAAAAAGCCCAGCATATCAATTTGCGTTGGAGAGATAAATGGTTCATCTCCTTGAATATTAATTACGTAATCGAATTCTTCTTTTTGCAATTTTAAAACTTCAACACAGCGCTCTGTTCCACTTTTATGTTCTGTACTGGTAAGACAAAATTCGCCTCCAAAACGCATTACTTCGTCTACAATCAGTTCATGATCGGTAGCTACAATCACTTTATTAATGGATTCAGATTTTTTTGCCTGCTCGTAAACTCGCCTGATCATTGTTTTACCACCGATGTCGGCAAGGGCTTTTGCCGGAAAGCGAGTAGATGCGTATCGTGCAGGAATAATCCCAAGTGTTTTCATTGGAGCAGAATATTTGGTCTATAAAGTTAAACTTCTTTCACCCTCAAACTTGTGCCTTCATCATCCAATACAAGAATTTGCTGACCTTTTTCAATATAGTCTCCGCGCGTAAATGCATCATATAACTCGCCCTCAATCATCACTTTTCCGCTAGGTCTTAAAACTGTGTAAGCAGTTCCTGTTTTGCCTGTCATGGTCTCACTAACAAAGCGGCCGGTATATCCTTCAGCCTTGTTTTGTGTTTCTGTCAGGGCTACTCTAGCAAATAATTTAGTATCGGTAAACCGTATGCCTGCAAAGAATAACAACAAAATACCTGCAAGTATTCCGCTAAGAGAGGTAGCTACTGCTACAAAAATGTCGGCAGACGGCACCAGATCAAAATCAAAAACGTCATTGTTGAGCATCATTAAAGAAAGAGAGCCCACAACGGTAATAATTCCAAGTATACCGGCTACACCAAAGCCGGGGATAACAAATACCTCAACAAGCAGAAGTGCTATGCCAGCAAAGAACAGGATGATCTCCCAATTTTCTGCCAGTCCGTTCAGATAATAGGGAACAAAGTACAAGATTAAGGCTATGCCAGAAGCGAGTATCGGAAAACCAACGCCAGGCGTTTGCAATTCAAACCATATACCGCCAACAATTACAAGTATGAGAATGCCGCTGATAAATGGATTGAGAAAGAAAGCAATGATTTTTTCAGCTGCACTCAATTCATATTTTATAATAGTATAGTCTACAACTGCATTCTTTTCTAGAATTTCCTCAATGCTATTGACCTTAGCTTCACAAAAACCATATTTCAGGGCCTCTGAAACAGAAAAAGTAATGACCTGGCCGGCTAGTGTAATGGAGTCGATTTCAATACTTTGATCCACCATGGCTTCTGCGATCTGCGGATCACGACCTTTTTCTTCTGCAGTACTGCGCATGATGGAACGCATATATGACTGGTATTTATCTGGGGCGGCTGCTCCATCCGGCCCAACCACTGTGGCAGCACCAATGGTAGCGCCTGGTGCCATATAAATACTGTCACAGGCAATGCTGATGAGTGCACCTGCTGATGCGGCATCCTTATTAATAAATACCCAAACAGGTTTCTTGAAATCTAATAAGGCTTCTACAATATCTTTGGCATCTGTAACTACGCCACCGTACGTATCCATTTCAATAATCACATAATCGGCTTCAATCGCAACAGCATATTCTAAAGCAAGTTTAACATACCGCGACATGCGCGGATCGATATCATTCTTAATATCCATTGTCATCACTTTAGCCGATTGTGCCTTGACCTTATACGGATTTATTAAGAATAATACGGCCAGGGTTAAACTCAATTGGATCAGGACTTTGAAAGCCTTCATAACAGGTATATTTTGCATAAAAATAGGAATATTCATTTGCTACATCTATTAAATCATACTTTTAAGGCCAAGGTTTGGAATTTTTTATGTCACCCTGATGAGGCTACTATCTTTATTGAAACCCGGGATGAAAGCACTGCCACAGTCACCTTTAGTGCCATTAACCTTAGAGATAACAATTTTCTATTCAAAGAGATTGCAATTACCGAGGATTGGTGGTGTAGTATGGTGGCAACTTCTGGCGATGTACTGCTTATCCACCTTTTTACTCAGGGCCGTAATCCTGATCCTTCGGCAGTTTTGGCTTTTGATTTTAAAAGAAAAAAAATACTTTGGAAATCAGAGGAAGCAAGGTTTGAGTCATCTGATCATCGGTATGTAAATATTTGGAAGGCAGGGCAACTTTTAACGCTGGATTTGAATACGGGTGATGAGAAGAAATCTGCCTTTGAATTAGACGATTTGGATGCAAAGGTCGTTTACCCATTGGTTTATTCAGTGGATAATCAATATTACCCAACCCTTGCAGCGTTTATTAAGTCCAGAAAGAAGCATGAGCCAGAAAGTCATATTGAATACCTTGAGTTGCCTAATCATTTGATGATAAGTTATTATACAAAAGATACAGAAGGATTGGCCGGTTATTTGATGTTATTGAATAAAAATGGAGAAGAGCAATTGTTTGAGACATTGGGCAGGAACTTTGTAGCTTTGGGATGGAATGCTTTTTTTGTTTATCAAGCGCATGTAGTGTTTGTCAAAAATAAGGTAGAATTAAATATTTATAGGATATCATGAGAAGGCTTCTCTTAATGATAATGTTGATTGCGGTTGTTAGTGTTGACCTTTTTGCACAGCAAAAGGAAGCCTATACGACCGAAGTCATTAATGGCAAGAAATTCATTGTGCATAAGGTTGAAGAAAAGGAAACTCTTTTTGCCATATCAAGAAAATATGGAGTTTCTATCTATACTATTCTTGAGGTCAATCCCACGGCTGATGCTGGCCTTGAGATCGGCCAGCTGATTAAGGTACCATACCTTGAACCTATAATCAGCACAAATAATAGCAGTGCTACTGAGAAAATCGTGCATATAGTTAAAGAGAAGGAGACTTTGTATGCTATATCACGCATGTATAATGTAAGTCCGGAAGAAATCAGGGAATGGAATAATTTACCCGATAATTCAATTAGTCCTGGTCAAGAACTAAGTATAAGCAAAGCTATTGCAAGTAGTGGGCCTGGTACTCTAGTTGCTGATATGCCCAATGATGCCAAAGGAAGAAAATTGCATCGGGTGAGTGCAGGAGAAACTATGTACAGTATATCTAAACAGTATGGCGTAGGTGTACAACAAATTAAAGCATGGAATAATATGCCGAATTACGACCTGAGTAATGGCCAGGTGTTAATTGTTTCTGATATGCCTGAAACCGAAGGATTTACCGAAAGCAAGGAGCCCGTTGAGGATACAGTAAAAAAAGTGGAAGCTGAAGTAAAGACAGAGCACAAACCAGTTACTGAAACTCAAACCATTATTATTGATGAAAATGTAAAATCGATTAACGAGGTTAAGGAACGAGGACAAGCAGAATTGATTGATGGAAAAGATGCCAATAGAAAACATTTAGCCCTTCACAGAACAGCAGCGATAGGTACACTGATTAAAGTGCGAAACGAAATGAACAATCGTGAAGTTTGGGTTAAAGTTGTCGGTAAACTTCCGGATACCGGAGAAAATAATAAAGTGCTCATTAAAATTTCACGTTCAGCATATCAGCAATTGGGTGCAATTGATAACAGATTTTTGGTTGAACTTATCTATTATAAGTGATTGTTGGCAAGGTTGGCAAAAACAATGATCATGATAAAACTAAAGTATCTCTTAGCGGGGCTTCTGTTTATTGCTAGCTCAACTTTTGCACAAAATCTTATACGCAACGGAAGTTTTGAAGAATTCAACAAATGCCCTGGTGGCTGGAATGATAGGTATGTTCAGGAAGTACTTCCCGGCTGGACATCCGCAAACAATGGAACTCCAGATCATTTTCATAAATGCTCAACAATACACGCTTCAGTACCGCGCAGTTGGGCAGGTAAGGCTGAGGCTTTTGACGGTGAGGGGTATGCAGGTATATTTACTTACCTCATCGCTCGCGATAATTATCGGGAATATCTGCAAACGGAATTAACAAAGCCAATGGAGGAAGGGAAAGAGTATTGGGTAGAATTTTACTATCGGCTTTCTGAATACTCAGCTTATTGTATTGATAAGATCGGATTACTTTTGTCTGATTCGATAGTAAGCGTGAAGCATGATCGTCCCATTCGGGTTAAGCCAACGTTGGATGTTATCAAAAAAAACGCGCTGGATTATCGCACTGGCGAATGGGAGAAGGCCTGGATGCGTTATACTGCTAATGGGGGAGAGCGTTTTTTAATCATTGGAAATTTTTATTCAAACGAGAGAACAGAAGCCTACCTGATCAATCACCGAAAAGGAATGGTAAACGAGATGCTTGAAACTGGCGCATACTATTTTATAGATGATGTAAAAGTAATGCCCATGGACTCACTTATTGCAGTTGTAGAGAAGGAGCGATTGCCGAAAGTGGTAATGCCTGGCGATACGTATGTATTAAGAAATATTCAATTTGAATTTGATAGTTATGAATTGCTGACTTCTTCCTTCACTGAATTAGATAAATTGGTAGATATCCTGAACGACCAACCCGGGTTGAAAATAAAACTTTCCGGACATACGGATGATCAAGGCTCAGAAGTTTACAACCTTACCTTATCTGAAAAAAGGGCAGAACAAGTAGCAAATTATATAAAACTAAAGGGTATTGATACCAGCCGAGTAGCTTTTCAAGGTTTCGGAAAATCACAGCCCTTACTGAAAGATAAAACTGAAAGTGCAAGAGCGGTAAATAGAAGAGTTGAAGTTACATTCAATGATTAAATTCTCGCTTGATTTAAGTTTGGAGCAATCAATTCTCTTACCGACCCAAAGTGAAATTAAAGTTCGATAACTTAAAGGAATTTCTTGATAGCAAGGTGGAGTTGTATAATCAACCACGTTTCATTGAAAACGATCCTGTTTGTATTCCTCATCAATTCAATAAACAACAAGATGTAGAAATTGCAGGCTTGTTTGCAGCAGTTTTGGCTTGGGGTAAGCGCAAGACCATCATTAATAAATGCAATGAATTAATACAACGCATGGATGGCAGTCCATATGATTATGTTATTAACCACAAATCAGCAGATTTAAGACGACTTGAAGGCTTTGTGCATCGCACTTTTAACGATACTGATCTACTCTATTTTATCCAATTTCTAAACATTTATTTCAGGCAGCATCAATCTTTGGAGACTGCTTTTATTCCCGAGAATGGTTTAATTAAGGAGGGCATAATCAAATTCAGAGAATTATTTTTTTCGTTGCCCGATTACCCCCATCGCACGAAGAAGCATATTCCCGATCCTGAAAGAAAATCTGCTTGTAAGCGAATTAATATGTATTTGCGCTGGATGGTCCGCAAGGACAATAAGGGGGTTGATTTTGGGATTTGGAGGAACATATCTCCTGCCACGCTGATTTGTCCCTGTGATGTACACGTGGAGCGTGTAGCCCGAAAGCTTGGATTGATAAAACGCAAGAACCTTGATTGGGGAACGGCTGAAGAGTTAACTGAAGCCTTGCGAAACTTTGATCCGGAAGATCCTGTGAAATACGATTTCGCTTTGTTTGGATTAGGTATAGTGGAGGATTTTGCCTGCTGATTTACACATTCCAATGGGCCGGATCATAACGCCAGGCCTTCAGCAAAACTAATTGTTCCTCGTTGATCTTCCCAGCTTTAAGTGCTTCCTGAATCAAGTGATGGTAATCAGAAAGGCAAACCAGTTTAATACCCGCGTCCGCAAAATTTTTCTCAGCCGTTTCAAATCCATAGGTAAAAATGGCTACCATACCCACCACTTTTAATCCGGCATCTTGCAGGGCCTTTGCTGCTTTAAGCGAGCTACCACCTGTAGAAACCAGGTCTTCAACCAATACAACTTTTTGTCCTTTACTTGCCTTGCCTTCAATTTGATTACCCATGCCATGTTCTTTCGGTTTTGGGCGCACGTAGATAAGGGGTAGGTCAAGGACATCTGCAACAAGTGCAGCTTGAGGTATACCAGCCGTTGCAACACCCGCAATGGTATCAGTATCTTTAAAATGAGCACGTATTACTTCTGAAAGCGCATATTTAATGGTCTTACGAATGTCAGGATAGGAAAGTGAAAGCCTGTTATCACAATAAATGGGAGATTTCCACCCGGAGCTCCAGTTAAAGGGTTTTTTAACGTTCAACATAATGGCATCGATTTCCAATAGTTTGGATGCTACTTCAGAGGCGCTTTCTTTGTGGATTGTTATCATTTCCATATGCCGGCAAAAATACCCATTAAAAAAATCTTTTTCTATTTGCCAGCATCGTATTATTTTTTGATTTTGTGACCGATGAGGCTGGTGTAAATAAGGCATAGTTCAATGAATCTATTTGTTAACGACATCCCTGTAAGGATTCTTAAGCCTCATGAAAGTGCCGAACGCTCACATTTCAACTTTGTTGTAGATGCTGAGAAGAACAGTATCTCTCAGGCAGATCTTATCCATCATATTTATGTTTCCAATGTAACTATTGATGTATTTGATCAGATTTTGGTACTGATCAATTCAAAAGTGCCAACAGCTTTACTTTCCATCACATTGAGCGTCAGCGATTATGAATCTGTGAAGAGATACCTAATAGGAAAATTTAAGGTAGTTAAAGCTGCCGGAGGATTGATAAAGAAAAAAGGAAAATTCCTGATGATTTACCGTTTGAAGAAGTGGGACCTGCCTAAAGGGAAAAAAGAAAACAATGAAAATATTGAAGAAGCTGCGGTAAGGGAGGTGGAAGAGGAGTGCAACATTAAAGTTGAACTAGGGCCCCGTATTTGTACAACCTGGCATACTTATACAATGAATAAACGGGCCATGTTAAAAAAAACAAGATGGTATTTAATGGAGCTAGTGGACGACACTAAAATGAAGCCTGAAGTTAAAGAAGAGATAGAAGATGTTCGCTGGATGAGCCCAAAAGAAGTTTACCATGCACTTGAGCATTCTTATAAGTCCATTCGCTACGTTTTTGAACGTTACTACAAAATGGAAGAGGCAAGGTTTGATGAAAAATTGAAGCCTTAAATTTCGTAAGGCAGGAAGGTAGAAACATCTCCATCGTACTTATGTACTTCACGGATAATTGACGAACTAATTGCTGCAAATTGAGGAGAAGTAATTAAAAAGACCGACTCCAATTCGGTATTCATCACCCTATTTACCTGGGCAATACTATTTTCATATTCAAAATCTGTGGTATTGCGCAAGCCCCTTAACAAATACTTTGCTTTATATTTTTTTGCAAGTGATGCGGTTAGTTCGCTATAGGTAATTACTTTAACATTTGGATGCGAAATAAAGGTGTCTGTAATATGTTTTATCATTTTTTCAACAGGAAAATATCTTACACTTTTTCCGCTGTTGTAACCAATAGCAATGATAATCTCATCAAATAGTTTCATGCCTCTTAAAACTATGTCCTCATGCCCTTTGGTGAAAGGGTCAAAAGATCCAGGAAAAATGGCTATACGCTTCATATAGAAGTTTAATCAATACTTGCTACTGCTTTACAAAGGTAAATACCGTAGAGGTCCATGAAATGATGATCTTGCAATTCGTCAAAGATATAGCCGAATTTCAAAAATTTAGCCCTATCTCCGAAAGTTACATTGTTGATGTATTTGTAAAATTCGTAATAATGAGGAGAATTTTTTCCAAGATACCCCCACAATATCACTTCACTTTTCTTCTGATCAATTTTTAATCCGTTCATTACAAGCATAATGTACTTTATGTAATCCGAAAACTGCTTTATTGCAAATTGATTATAATAAAGCAATTGCTTGTTGCGAACCACCATGATATGTAGTTTAAACCTGTCTATATAAATATATAATGGTGAATTATGACGTATGCTATCATACCTAAGTGCTGATTCTATTAATGCGTTCGATTGGTGGACGATGCTGAGTTTCGTATTGGGATATAAACTTTTAAACCATTGATGTATATTTTTTGAAAATGCAAAAACAGTGACAGCATCTGTTTGTACCCCCGAAAAACTAAAAACTTCTTCCTTTTCCTGATTGTACCGGGCGTTAAATTTCAGGTAGTCTGAAGCGGCTTCATCCATATAAAGCGCTTGAGGTACTTGAATAAATTTATGATTTTTTACAGCTACACGAACCTCTTTCCAAAATCCGGCCATCACCAGATGGTGCGATTCAAAAATGGAAATGAGTAATTGTTGCAGATCATCAAAAGAAGTAATAACACCAAACACATAATCTTCTAGTAAGAGGCAGCGGTTAGATGTTTCGTCAACAACACTGATTTGAAGGTCTCTTACACCTAAATTAAGAAGTAGTATGTACTGATGGAGATTATCTACATCAAACTTTTCATCTTTTATTTTCTTGATGAGTTTAAAGCTGATGTTTGTGGTTTCCAAGTTATATTTTATTCCCAGTTTCCTGCTGTAGACACGTCTGTTCTTGAACCGAAACGTAATGGCTTACGGTTTTTGGCCTCATTACTTTCTTTTCGTGCGGGGTTGATCGGGGCTGGATCTTTCACTTCAATAACATCAATTTTAAACACACCCCTTTCAACCTTAGCCGTAAAGATTTCAAACTTTTCGTTGTTCTTACCACCCGGTACATAAGGTAGTGTTTTTAAATCAATGTTCGGATTAAACAGATAATCCCAATAGGTGATGAGAAGAGTGTTTTTAGTAATTGGATCGCCAGGGTTTATTTCGGCCAATGTATTGATGGTGCCTCCTTGAAGGAAAGTATGATCTGTAGTTTTACCACCAACAGTGAGTCGGTAGGCTTTAACACCTTTTACAACACGATCTCCTTCTTTAACCAAAAAACCCCCAAAAGTACCATTGTCGGCAGCGTCTATATTCAGGGTTTTCTTAAATACGCGGTCTTTAACCGGTACGTATCCTATTGTATCAAAATCTACTATAATGCTGTCTTGTCCGTAGGCCAACGGAATAATGGTTTCAATACGTTCTATAATAGGATATTCTCCATTTTCTACAAAATGGATAAGGCTATCCCAGTCGTTTGTATACCTTTTATTAACTTCCTGAAAAACGATTTGTGCCTCGCGAATAAGTTTAAGTCGTTCAATGATTTGGCTTTCAACACCAGCTATTGATTCACGCTCAACAATAGTTGTCTTAATACTGCTGGCAAGGTATATCCCCAAAAGAATGGCGACAACAAATAACGCATAGGTAGAAATCTTGATAACGTTCATTTTATAGGTATTTAAATGCAATAATAAATATTTTGACCTTGAAAAAGCAATCAAAACCGCAATCAGTGCTTTTTTCGTTATGCAATGGTATAATAACCCCTTAAATGCCTTAATGACACAATTTCAGGGCATATTTTGAATATACCATGCAGGTTTTCTGGCTTAATGGTGCTGATCTCGCGCTGGTTAAGAAAAGCAACATCCGTAATTATTTGATTGTCAATGCCCATCTCGGGGTCAAGTCCTGATTTTGCATCGAAATTCTCAGGCTTAACCTCAAAAAACAATTCTATAGCATGTAGTGGAGCATGGATGTATTCGCAGGCAAATAGAAAGGCTTCTTGATTTATGGATAAAGTGGTTTCTTCCTGAAATTCTTTTTTTAACCGCTCGGTTGCCCTTTCTCCAAATTCAAGACCACCGCCCGGTGGAGCCCAGAGAAAATCACTACCTAAACCCTCATGCTTAACCATGAGCATACGGTCATCTTTATAGCAAAGCCCACATACCCTAAGCCTGAGTTTGTTACCATAAATGGACTGGATTTCTTTATTCACTAATGGAAGGTGGTTATTTTGGTTACTTGTGTTTTTATGGATGAATATAGGACAACCAGAAACGAAAGTAGGTTAACTTGTGTTTATTCGGCAGGATAATTGATTGTTTTCCCTTAATTTTGAATAAATATTATAATTATGAAGAAGTACATCACGCTGTTTTTTGCTTTGTTGGTTTCTGCAGCTGTTTTCGCACAGTCTGCTAGTGAGGAGAAACCCAATGGGCCTTTTATGAAATTTGAGAAGACCAGCCATGATTTTGGAGATATCCAAGTGGGGGATAAGGTAGAGCACACGTTTAAGTTCACTAACACGGGCACCGAGCCGGTTATCATTACCAATATTGCTGTTCAATGTGGCTGCACTGCACCTAAGTGGCCTAAAGACCCGGTGCCTCCCGGGGCAAGTGCCGAAATTTTGATCAGCTTCAATAGCGCAGGAAAATCAGGAAAGCAAAATAAAGTGGTAACGATTATTTCTAATGCGGTAAATGAAAATAATACCCTTACAATTGTTACCAATATTCTTTCAAAGGATACCCAGTAAGTAAAGATATTTTAATGCAGTACCGGACGCATTCCGCGCGTCCGGTTTTTTATTTTCTTTTGCTGACTGCGAATGCCAATAATATCCAGCCGGTGATGAAACTCAAGCCGCCAACCGGAGCAAGCACTCCCATCATCCAAGTAGGTTCATTTGAGTTAATACTTATTGCATATAGACTGCCGCTGAATAAGATGATCCCCAGCAGAAAAAACCAGGCAGCATATTTTAAAAAACCATTTTTATAGGTATTCAAAAGTATACCGACAATGATTATTGCAAGTGCATGATAAAAGTGGTAACGAGCCGCTGTTTCGAAAGTACCGGAACGACCGGTTTCTGCTAATAACTCCTTTAAGCCATGTGCACCAAAGGCCCCCAGCGCAACTGATAATGCAGCCAGTACGGCTCCAAGCATAATGAGGTGTCTCCTTTTCATAATTATTAAATTCAGGTTATATAATTCCTTTCTCCAAATACATAAGTGCCAATGCGTACTAAAGTACTGCCTTCTTCTAATGCTATTTTATAGTCCCCACTCATTCCCATAGAAAGTTCAAGCATTTCAACATTGGCATGCTTATTTATAGTTTTAATTTTATCAAATATCTTCCTAAGATTTTTAAACTCAGTTCGCACTTTGTCGTTGTCTTTTGTGAAGGTAGCCATTCCCATTAGTCCTTTGATATTAATGGATTTTAAATCAGAAATCTTATCACTTTTTATAAAGTAGAGTAATTCATCTTCTGAGAAACCAAACTTACTTTCTTCTGTGGCAATATGCACCTGTAACAGGCAATCAATAATGCGATTATTTTTTTCCGCTTGTTTATTTACTTCTTCCAATAATTTTAGACTATCAATAGAATGGATCATTGAAATAAATGGAGCTATGAATTTCACCTTGTTTCGCTGAAGGTGACCAATAAGGTGCCATTCAATATCCTCTGGCAAGTGTTCAACCTTTGATTGTAGTTCCTGCACCTTGTTTTCACCGAACAGACGCTGCCCCATATCATAGGTTTCTTTTATTTTTTCAATAGATTGGGTCTTGCTCACCACAATAAGCCTGCAGTTATACTTTTGAATTTCCTCTGTAAGCAGAGAGATGTTATTTTTGATGTTCATTACTTAAATTAGCCTGTCATTTAAGGAACTGCAATTTATGGCGATATTAGGAAGATTGCTCAAAAGAGGAATAAAGATTCGCGAAATGCTTGAGCAAGAGTATTCGCCCCCATTTGAATTGCAGCGGGTAATGCTCAAGGATTTACTTATTCATGCCCGGGATACAGAATTTGGAAAGCACTATCATTTTGCTGAATTGCTGAAATCTTTTAAAAAAGACCGTAAATCTTTTTATAAGGAGTTCAAGTCGAGTGTTCCTATTCATAGCTACAATAAGATGTATAATGAGTGGTGGGCTAAAGCGCGGGAGGGTAAGAAGCACGTTTCCTGGCCGGGGAAGGTGAAATATTTTGCCTTGAGCTCCGGAACCTCAGAAGCCGCTTCAAAATATATACCCGTTACAAAAGACATGACCAAGGCGATACAAAAAACAAGTGTACGCCAGATTCTTACCATTGCACGTTACGATTTACCTACCAAAATTTATGAGTCAGGTATCTTAATGATTGGGGGGAGTACCAACCTGAACAGAAGAGGAAGATATTTTGAAGGAGATCTTAGCGGCATTCAGGCAGCCAAATTGCCTTTTTGGTTTCAACACTTTTATAAACCCGGAAAAAAAATAGCCCTCACTAGAGAATGGGACATTAAGATTGATGAAATGGTGA
>CAZVFM010000066.1:0-12580 GCA_964626095.1 uncultured Roseivirgaceae bacterium
GAGACAAAAAAGGGATGCTTGTTGTGAATTATTTAGAACCAAATGGTATTTAGTTGTATATAATGTTTTAACTCAATATTACATCCTATTATGAAAGCAATTTGGAATGGAAAAATTATTGCAGAAAGCGAAAATACTGTGGTTATAGAAGGCAATCATTATTTTCCGGCAGACTCTTTGAAAAAGGAATATATAAAGAGCAGTAATACGGAAACTGTTTGTCATTGGAAAGGAACGGCCAATTATTATACGTTATCTGTGGATGGTGTAGAAAACGAAGATGCCGTATGGTACTATGCGCAGCCTAGTGAACTAGCCAAAGTGATAAAAGACAGGGTGGCCTTTTGGAAAGGTGTAGAGATCGTTAAATAATAACGTGCTTCCATCCCTGAGAAACCGCTTAACTCATTGCTGTTGGTATTTCTAGAATTTGCTTTTCAAGCCAAGGTTTATCGACACCAAACTGAATTTGCTTGTAGAGGTGATCGTTTCAGTGGGAATGTAAGTATAAAAGGCCTCTAAGTATAAAATGATACCTTTTTTCTCACTTTTGTTTTCTCCTTTACTGCCGCCACCGATAGTAAAATCAACTCCCGCCCCTGAAACCAGGCTGAGATAAGGTGTTACTTCAAGGCTGGTATCGATTGTATTGGTGATTTCATCAATATCAATTTTCGGAATGGATACAAAAGAAGCGCCTGTTCCACCAAATAGATAGGGACTGAATTTTCCTACTTTGCAAAAGTAACCGGCAGACCCCAATAAGGAAACCAGGTTGTTGCTGCCACCAATCTCATAAATCATCCCGTTACTCTCTTGTGAGATTGTTCCTGGCTCGAATGTAAAGCTGGAGAAGTCAAACATACCCCGAAGAAAAAGCCCTGATTTGAGTTTGTATTCCACAGCCGTGTTGAGGTCAAATCCTACTGCCCTTTCTTTGCCAAAATTACCTACCGGTATGGCGGGCCCTATTCCACCGAATGCGTAAAGTCCGATGTCCTCATTGCCGGTGTCTCTTTCCTGGCTGTCTTGTCCATGGACTGACAATACACTGGCAGTAATGCTCAATATTACAATCAGGACACGGGAATTTTTAATTGTAACATTTATGTTCATCTGTTAATAATTTTTTTTTAAGGTCAGATGGAATTCGCATATTGGAACTTCCCATCAAAACAAGGGCTGAAATTATCATCCCGCTGGGTATAGTCCGCTTTATGCTCATTTCATATTAATGATTTAGTTTGAAATGCATTTTTTATTGTGGCATTTTTTTCATGAGTTTGTCCAGTTGACGGATAGAATCGATCAGGTCATTTTCCATTTTTCTTTTTTTCATAAATAAAAACATCTTCGTCATAAGCCAATTTTTAGCTAAGTAAAACCGGATGGTTAATTCTGTTCGATTTTTATCCAGCGTTTTTAGCAGAAAATCCATTTCACCCATGTTTTCTACAATTTCGGAGTAGTGAATAGAGGTGTCTTTTTTTTCATAATGCCTTGTGATGATTAAATCACAGCGATCCTCCAGCACGCATTCATGTTTGTTTCCTATCTGGTTGATACCATGTGTGTTGTTTCGAATTTCCTTTACACCGGCTAGCCACTGAGGTCTCAATGATAAGTTGGTGATCACCTGGGCCAAAGCGTACATATCATGTGGCAGGACTTGAGTTACCTGCAATACTTTATTTGGCGGATGGTCAAAATGGAGGTGAACTGCAGTATCGTCTATTTCTATATCTGCTTTCAGTGCGGATAAATCTGTATAATGATAATGGATTGAATTGCCATCCACTGACTTTGTTTCCTGTTTCCATTCAGAAAGTACTTCGAAATGGGGAGGACAATCAACAATGTTTTTTGTGAGTAGCCAATATTCACTTCCAATCCCCTCATTTTTTAATAGTCGGTGAGCTACAATTACATCTCTTCCGATAAGTTTATCAAATTGTTTTACCACATAGTTGGTAAACTCGCCATAATGGGTTATGATTTTTAAACTTAATGAGGGTGCGCTGGCACAGGCGCCACAGTTGCAAATGCGCGAATTTTCATAGTGTAAGAGGTGCTTGTGGAAAGCCTGAAAGATTGATTTCACCTGATTGTACAGTTCATCCATTGCAGGTGGAGGACCATAACGATAAAATAAAATCGCGTCTCCTTCCACCTCAGAAATTTTCAGTCCCAAGATATTGGCATCGATTACTTTTTCCAGTAATTCTGAAATAATATGCCGGCTATGGTTTACTTCGGTTGAATTAATGAATGAGGTAAAACCACTGATGTCAGGAATAAAAAGCAAACCTCTTGTATCCACTTGCTAATTTAATCAGGTTAACAATTGCTTTGCCAAGTTAATTTCCAATTTGTGATAGTCTTGGTGGTTATTATGGCTTGTCAATGTCTATTGCCTGACAATACTTGTATTTAATAATTTTTGGGGGCCAGGCACATGGTCAGTCAGATAACAGTCAAAGGATTACAGTTGACCTTGATTCTGTACCCCAGAAGTGTTGATAATTGGGATTTTCGGTTATCCTGATTTTTGAAATAAGGCAATAAACCGATAAATCTACTCCCTGATTCTTTTACAGTTTATGGCCAAATAAATTTCAGACCACATGGGCCTGCCTGGAATATAAATTCAAAAATCAAGGGACGATTTTCTCCCACTCACTAAAATATTCAGGTTAGGGTGACAGATGCACCCCGCACTTCCTATCGAAACGCGGGGTGCATTTGCTAAACCCATGCAAATGTGACCCTATTCCCTGGCCATCAAAATGTCAACCCTCGAAAAAGCCTTTTCGCGATAAGGCAACAGATCTTTGTAGGCGGCGCTTTTAAATACACTATCTAATGCTGCTTCATTTTTAAACTCCATGATAGTTACTAGATTGGGAACATACTCGCCAGTCATTGTTTCGAAGACTTTGTACTTTGCCAAAGGCCTGGCATCAACTTGTCGGTATAAAATATTTATTTGATCCAGGTAATGATTAAGTGCCTGACTTTCCGCCGGGTTTACAGACGCTACGATAATAAGAATTATTTTTTCCATGATTTTTTTAATTATTTTTTTAAAACTATGCATTGCAAAAATCTGATTTGTTTTGTCCGGAAAATTTGACAAAAGTCAAATAAATCAAATTTTGGAAATACGGCTTAGGGTTTCAAGTGATATCCCAAGGTATGAAGCAATGTGAGTGCGTGATACTTTTTGAACAACAAGAGGATTTTTGGCCAGTAATAAATCAAATTTTTCTTTAGCGCTAAAAAACTGTAGGGTTGTGAGCCGCTCATGGAGCCTGGTGAGATGATTAATTGTCAGCTTTCTATAAGCAGATGCTAAATTATGATTTGACTGCAATTTTTTTTCGATATCAGGCTTGCGGATAATGATAAGTTGGGAGTCTTCTAATGTTTCAACATATTGACTGCTTGGCTGGTCGTCATAAAAGGCGTTTATGGAAGTTATAAAAGTGCCTGGGGTTCCAAACCAGTCTGTGACTTCTTTCCCATCCTTCAGATAATATACCCGGGTCATTCCACTTTCCACATAAATGAGTATGTTGCTTTTATACCCTTCCTTGATGATTTGGGACTTCTTTTTAAACTTCCTCCTTATGCCAAGATGAATAAGTTCAGTCACTTCGGTCGACTTTAATAATATTTTGAATAATCAGCTTAACTGATCTTTAACAAGCTTTAACCCCTGCCTTGCTGGCTCTTGCCGGCAGGCAGGTTTGCGCCTTCTTTGGTGCTTTGCATACGTTGCCATTAAAAGTTTAAAGAACAGCCTAACATCATAGATTAATCACTATGCAGCCCCTTTAATTTTGTCTTGTTCTTGACAAATAACGATGGTATATCTATACTTCAAACTATGCGGAGAAAGATAATGTTCATTCTCCATGTACTACGAAATTAAAGAAAACTCGCTTAATGGGCATCTGGTTGTTTCGAACGGGTTTAAAAGTTCGTTAAAGTTTCATACATTAAGCTGTTATACTTTTGTGTGGAACAAAGGTGGGGTAAAGCATTGGGAGATAGACTCAATCCCTCTCAAAATAGAGCCGAATACTATTTTTTCACTTTCACCAGGTCAAATTGTAGGGATACCAAAACAGACATTTGACTATTTAGTGATTCAGTTCAACCGTGAATTTTACTGCATTCAGGATCACGATCAAGAAGTTTCATGCAATGGTATGCTGTTCAACGGAGTGTTGTCAACCCCTATGCTGAGGCTGAATGCAGATGAACAACGTTCTTTCAATATTCTTCTTGAAGTCATTAAGGAAGAGTTTTTAAATAAAGATGATGTGCAATTAGAAATGCTCCGTACCGTATTGAAGCGTTTCATCATCAAGTGTACACGCCTTGCAAAAATGCAATTTGCCGATAATTTTGTTTCACCGGAAGAGTTGGATATTGTCAGGCATTTTAGCGCCTTGGTAGAAAGGAATTTCCGTAGCCTCCACAAAGTCAGTGATTATGCAGATCTGATGAACAAATCTCCAAAGACATTGGCAAACGTATTTAGGGCATTAGGAGAGAGAACGCCCCTGCAGATCATCCATGACCGTATTATCCTGGAGGCTAAAAAACTATTGCTTTATACAGACAAGTCGGCCAAAGAAATTTCGTACGAATTGAATTTTTCCGACCCCGTTCAATTTAGCCGATTGTTCAAGAACGTGACTGGGCATTCACCGGTGGACTTCAAGAAAAATGGTATCATGACCACCACTACAAGTACATTCTTAAATGCGTGAACAAAAAATGGCGGAGTTTTTTTTAATTACTTGGTCGCATAATGGGCTTGAGAGGAGTTAGTGGTTGTCATAAAATACGTTACTATGCAGAATGTGTGGATATGGATCAGTCTACTTCTGACGCTAAGCATTGAAACCGCCTGCGCTCAGGGATGTAGTGATGCCGGCATATGCTCAATTAATGGGTTGCATTCGGGGGGACCTGGATTCTCAAGAAATGTGACTCTTGCTGAATCTATCGGCTGGGCCTCAACCCACGGCTCTTCTGTTTTTGTCTTGACTACTCAACTTGAAACCAATATTCCTGTAACGGCAAAGTTATTTACCTCGATGAAATTACCTTATCAGGTAGCCATTGGGGATTTAGGCCACACTAGCGGTGTGGGCAGCATTACAGTAAGTACCACGGCTACGGTGTGGGAACGTCCTGCGCGGAAATTGATCCTTTTGGGTGGTTTTATAATCCCTACCAACAAATCCAATCTTACTGAAGATGGACGGAGTTTGCCCATGGAGTACCAAACCAGTCAGGGTGTGTTTGAATTGTTATCCGGATTTTCGTACAGTTTTTCCAACTGGTCAATATCCGGTGGGTTCCAGCATCCATTGGGGAGGAACGAAAATGATTTCTTGCATGATCGCTGGGTTGGTAATGAAAATGCTGCCAATTACTTTGAGTCAGCAAGGTTAAAACGCGGTAACGACCTTACCATTCGTGTGGAGCGAATGATATTACTCAAAAATTCTGTTCTTTATGTAAGTGCCTTACCCATTTACCGTTTGCAAAAGGACGAGATTGTAATAAATGAGCGCACCTTACCGCTTTCAGGGTCTGGCGGGTTAACGGTCAATATCAATGTAACCTGGGAAGCAACGCTGACAGACCGGATGAAACTAAGGTTAACCGAGGGCAATCCTGTCTTCTGGCGCCAAACACGGGCGGATGGTTTAACGAGGGTTATTGTGATTACCGGGGCGTTGGTGTACAGCTTTTGATTTCAGCTTGCGCAACAGTTTAACTTTGACACATCTTTTGCAAAGGCAACAACCGCAAGGTTAAGACTTTACTCATATGTCAACCATTAGATATTGAAGCCCAGCGTTAGCAATCGGGAAGAATTGATAAGCCAATAGGAAGTGCTGTCATTTCCTATTGCTGTTGAGGACAGCACCTTTGTACTGTCAATTCGACAAAAGTATTGTTAAACTAAAAAACTAATAACATGACAACATTGAAACCGCTCACCCGTGAGCAAGCCAATCCATCTGTACAACCCATTTACGATGTACTAAAATCAAAAGTGGGCATGGTACCTAATTTGTATGCGACCATCGCCAATTCAGCCACCACATTGCCGGCTTATTTGGCGTTTGACGAAGCGCTGGGCAAAGGCAGATTTAACGCTAAAGAGAGACAAGCAATTTTTTTGGCGGTATCTCAGGTAAATGGATGCCACTATTGCCAGTCTGCGCATACCGCTTTGGGCAAAATGAATGGATTTACTGAAGATGAAACAATCCAGTTGAGGACTGGAACCATAGCCGATGGAAAATTGAAAGCGTTAACAACTTTGGCGATAGAAATCACTCGTTCGCATGGCAAACCTTCAAGCGAGGCTCTGAACGCCTTCCACAATGCTGGTTATGGCCATGATGCCCTGGTAGAACTGGTTGCTCACATTGGGTACAAAACTGTTGCTAATTACCTGCACAATATAGCCGACTTTGCTATTGATTTTCCAGTGGCCAAGGAAATAGAAAATGCTGAAGTATAGTTGGATAGCTTATTAATCGAATATGAATATGGAAAATAAAATTAATTGGAAGAATGCCATTATTGCTGGGGTGCTTGGCACCATCCTGTTTGATATAGTAGGGCTTATCTTTTCGGGTCAATGGTGGGATGTACCGGGATTGCTCGGGGAAAAAACCGGGTTGGGACTTGCTTATGGAGTCATCGGCCACTATGCCAACGGAATTTTTCTAGGCATACTCTACGCGGGAATAGCTCCATCGCTTTGGGGGCCTAACTGGGTACGTCCATTGACTTTTATGGCAGCGGAGACGATTGCTCTGGTGTGGTTGTTTATGTTCCCTTTATTAGGGGCGGGTATTGGCGGGATCGGCATGGACCCCATGATTCCTGTTGTATCGATGATCCGGCACCTGGTGTTTGCCATACCTATGATTTTCCTCTTAAAGGTTGATCAATAAACTAAATCTGGAAATTTCTAAATGAAAAGTTATTTATGAAAAAAGTAATAATATTAGCCGTAATTTCGATTTTCAGTGTGGCTGCTTTTGCGCAGCTTCCTGATCCTGGCTTTGTGCTGGACATCAATACAGCCATTGTGATCACCGATCCACAAAATGATTTTTTAAGTGAGAAGGGTGTGGCCTGGGGAGCTGTAGGTGAGAGCGTGAAGGAAAATGGAACCATTGAAAACCTGCGTTTAATTTTTGAAGTCGCAGCTCAAAAAAATACATCTGTTTTTGTATCACCTCATTATTACTATCCGCATGACCACCAATGGAAGTTTGAAGGTGTTTTGGAAAAACTGATGCACAACATTGGTATGTTTGACAGGCAAGGCGCATTAACGACGGTAGGCTTTGAAAATTCAGGAGCTGATTGGCTTCCCATTTATAAGCAGTATATCAATGGCAAAAATGTAGTAGTGTCTTCCCCGCACAAGGTATATGGACCGGAAAGTAACGACTTGGCGCTGCAACTCAGAAAAAGGGGTGTTGACAAGGTAGTAATTGCCGGAATGTCTGGTAATTTATGTGTAGAGGCCCATATGAGAGAACTGCTGGAAAATGGCTTTGAAGTGGCTGTAGTAGCTGATGCTACTGCGTCTGCTAAATTGCCAGACTTAAACGGAAACCAGGCGGCATTTACCAACTTTGCCATGCTGGCCAGTAAAGTTTACAAAACATCTGACTTTGTTACTGCCCTGAAGACGTTGAAGTAACAAATTGGAACGATGGTAGAGACGTATCGCTTCAGATACGTCCTACTTTCTGTTGATGAGCTGATCAATAGTGTATAAGCAATGACAATTCCCGCTTTTCTTCATGTGAGCTTACTGACTTCCAGCTTTTGAAGCTTAATTGTGTTGCCTGAATTCAATGAATCTTATCGATCGATTCTTAGTGTTTTAAAAAAATTAATTTGAGACTACATCATGAGTAAGCTGTCCAATGGAAGTAATGTGGTACCATTTATTGTTCCTGATTACAAAGGCAACGACATTAACTTTATAAATTACAAGGGGCATCGGGTCTTAATTAGTTTTTTCCGTGGTGCTTCATGTCCGTTTTGCAATCTAAGGGTGCATGAGTTAATTAAAAGACATCCTGATTTTGAAAATGCAGGTATAAAAGTCATAGCCTTTTTTGCCTCATCCGCTGATGAGATTGCTCAATATGCTGCTAAGCAAAATCCCCCATTTCCTATTGTACCAGACCCATTACTGACCTTTTACAAAAAGTATGGCGTTGAATCTTCCCAATGGGGTATGATTAAAGCCATGATGCAACCTGCAAAGATGTGGAAAGTTATGACCAGTAGATTTTTCAACATGAATGCTGTATTGGATAAGCCACTTATTCCAGCTGATTTTATGGTAGATCATGAAGGTAAAATAGTGCGTGCTTACTATGGTAGTGATTTTGGCGACCATATACCATTGACGGAAATACTGAACTGGGAATTGAATCAAGATTAAAATTAACTGGTATAACTAAATGCAAAGAGGATTAAAAGGTTTGATCAAAGGTGATTTTAGTTTTGGCCCCTGTCAAATCCGACAGTATTTCTATAGAGCTGCGGGGAAATACCAGTGTTGGCTTTGAAGAAACGGCTAAAGTAATATTCGTCCGAATAACCCAGTTCATAAGCGATTTCTTTTACAGTTTTCTTTGTAAGATAAAGTTCCCGTTTTGCCTCAATTATTATTCTATCTACAATCAGATCTGAAAGTGTCTTGTTAAAATATGTCTTCGATATTCTGGCCAAAGTATTGGATGAAAGGTTCAGCAACGAGGCATATTCACCCGGGGAATGCTTTATTTTGAAGTTTTGCTCAATAGCGTCTTTAAGGTCCTGTAAAACCATTAACTGCTTGCTTTCAATTTCAGCTAGCACCGGTGCCGATTGTTGCACCACCTTGATTCTAGTTGCTGTGATAAGTAAAAGCTTTAGGTAAGAAATTATCATTTCTTCATGCTGTATTCCACCTGATTTCATCTCTTCAATAATTTGATGAACCAATGTATGGATTGTCTTTTTTTTGCGCTTTTCCAACAAGACAAATGGTTGTTGATAAACATTATTGAATAAAATACCATTACAAGCAATCTCCTTATGATGCCGGTGCACGCAAAAAAAGTCATGGTGAAAATGGATGGCAAAGCCCTCGATGTTAGTCTTGCTGGAAAACATAAAGGGTTGATACGGATAAAAAGCGAATAAGGCATCAGGGCCAAAAGCATATTCTGAAAGATCAACTTTAGCAATTCCCGATCCTCTGGTGATCCATATTAAGGTCGAATAATTATTTCTTTGGATGTGGTCGAAACAACTGTTATTAGCAAAGTGAAATATTTTAAATGCCAAATTTCCATTTTGTTGATTAATTAAAGTATAAGTTGATTGTGAAGGCATCCTTTGTCTAATATTATTTTATAACTTAATTTTACTGGTTTGTAAGCTAATGTTACGTTAAGATTAAAGTGGTTTTTGTTCCTGTTCACTTTTTGATCTACGCCAGCCAGGCGTTGATTATTAGCATAACACTAGTCTGTTTTTTTAAATTTCTGGATAAATCTTTTTGATAGTTCGTCACATTCCCTTTTACAGATCCCTTCCGTAATTACAGGATTGATGCTCCAATTTGGAACATCTTTGGCGGAAAGGATATTGAATGAAGATGACGCCCCGCCAACGGAAGGCACAGAAGCTCCATAAATGATATGAGGCAGTTTATAGTGTCTTATGGCGTATGAGCACATAATACACGGCTCATGGGTTGAGAACAATTTAGCTTTATTCAAATTGGCTGCATGGCCATTGTTGATTGCTTCCCTTATTGCTAAAATTTCCGCATGATCCGTAACATCACCTGTTGATTTTGCTGACTCAATTCCTTTCCCAATAATTCTATTTCCAAATATAACTATAGAACCAACGGGAGGATTACCATTTTGAAGGGCTATCTCGGCCAAAGCGAGGCAGTGCTGCATCCATTCTTCAATACTTTGTTCCATTATTTTTATAATGCTATTTCCATGTCTGAAGTTGGCTTTGCGCAACATATTAAAATATTGTCTTGGTCTGTTTCCATGAGCGGTTCAGGGTCATATTCATAAGTTCCCTTTATCAACTTAGATTGGCAAGTTGAGCAAGTCCCCATCCTGCAACTGCTGTCCGGCTTAAGACCTGCAGACTCCACCAGTTCCAGCAAACTCCCCATACCTTTTTTCCAGATAAGACGATTATTTGACTTCGTGAGCATTACCTCAAATGCTTTAGTTTCGGTATCAGACAGTACTTTTTCGGTTCCAGGTTTCACTTGTGTTCCAAAAGTTTCGGAATATATTTTACTTTCATCCACCTCAAGTTCCTTTAAATAAGCAATCATGTTTTTCATAAACCCCTCTGGACCACAGACAAAATATTCTGCTCTGCCGTCAACAGGTAAATGGTTTTTGGTAATATGCCCAAGGTAATCATAATCAATATTTACACGCTCATCGTCAACAGGATCTGAATGAAAAATTGACAACTGAAAATTAGTATTGGTTTCTTTTATTCGCGAAAGCCATTTTCGCATCGGTTGTACCTGCTTGTTCATACTGGAATGCAAAAAATAAACCTTCCTGCCTGCCTGGTAAAGTTCAATATATTCTGCAATACTCAACATGGGCGTAATACCTACTCCACCGGAAATTAATACAACAGGGTTATCGCTTTCTGGTCGCAAATGGAAGCTACCGATGGGTTTACTAATCATAACAGAATCTCCAACCCTTGCCATATTATGTAAATAGCCCGACACCTTTCCGAAGGGTTCTTTTTTAATTGTCAAGCGTAAATGCTTTTCTTTTGGACGGTTGGAAAGGGTATAACTTCTTATCAATTCATCTGATGTATCGGGTAATGTAATTTTAATATTTACGAATTGACCGGCTAAAAAATCATGATTGTGTATTTTATTTTTTGGTTTCAGAAAAAATGATTTTATAGTGGTGCTTTCAAACCTAATTTTATAAATTATATACTCCTGAAACATTCTGCTATTGATTAAAAGGTGAGTAATCTACGAATTCCCAAATCACAGGATGATGGTCTAGCGTATGTATCCAGTGGGAGACTTTAAATAATAAATATCGTCCTGTGCCTTTGGTCTTGATCAAATCAATTTCCTTTTGTTGCTTAAAAAGCAAGGTTGATTTTCCTGTTAGCTGCAATGTCTGACCATTATCAAAGTCAATAAAAAGAAGTCCTGTATTTGGATTTTGTACAATGTTACCCAGTGTATTATATAAACTATTACCTGAATAGTCTGGAATTTTCAATGTGTTATGATCAATCGCTTCTATAAAATTGGGGAGACCTCCGCGGTGTGAAGCATCCAACCTTCCTTCTGCACTGGCGCTTCCTATAAAAAATGTATCGGCATTTTCTATCCACTTCATTGCTGAATTCGTCAATTCAGTCCCCTCATACGCAGATGGGATAGGGTTATTACCATTTTTTGGTATGGAGACGGTCCTACGCTGAATGTATTTTGGACAATTGGGGTAAGCTTCTTTTACTTCGACCTCGATCTGTGAACCTTTCGTCTGGCATGAACCATTTATTCTAAAACGCCTTCGGGTACCTGGTTCAATGAATAAGGAGCCGATTTGATTGTGGTGTTGAATATTGGCGTAAAAAATATCAGATGGATTGCTTTGTATGTTTTTTTTATCGAAAATGATTGTGCCAGGATTTGGCACTTTTACGAAACCGATATCTCCGGTTAGCAGGGAAGTCCACAACTCTCCTTTACTGTCTTCGCTGCTCACGATTGCCAGGGGCTGTTTTTCAATAAAATTTATTGCCCCGGTTATTATTTTGTTGGTAATTACCGAGCCGTTTCTGTCCGCCACCACCTTTTCTCCGGTTAAGTTTTGAACCTCCCTTTCACCACCATGATATATTCCATCCATTTCAGAAAAATTTAATGATTGCCCTATCTTCAAATAGACAGGGCAATCAGGCTTTGATTAGAAAATCAAAACATTGAAGCCATCCTTTTGTAATTTCACAAAACTGGAAAGTCCACTGGTACCGGGCACTTTGTTGTCAGTAACCAGATCAAAACCGGAAGCATTAGCTCCGAATGCGTCAACACACCCACAAGAAACGCCTTCGATTTTGTCATCAACCGCCTTGTAAAGTTTATGTAGCATATGGTCTTTTTTTTGTAAGATTTCAGGCCACCTCGTTCCGGTTCCTTGAAAAATAATTTTCACTTCTTCGCCGGCTTCTTTAAAATCGTAGGCGGCTGCCAGGCCATTAAATACCCTGCCTAATGCTTCTTCGCTTCCTGTTTTTGGGTCAGAAAAAACCACAATTGCTGTTTTGCTCATTTTTTTAATTTGTTAAAATATATGATGCAAAGGTGAAACAGCAAATGGCTGGTAGGAATGGACTCCCCTTGCAATTTGATGGACGATTTTAATAAAGTTATGGATAGGGTACCTTTATTATATTATGGTTGTAAACTGTTGTAAACTGATTTTTTGGG
>CAZVFM010000067.1:0-2192 GCA_964626095.1 uncultured Roseivirgaceae bacterium
AAATGGCCCCCTCCCGACCTCCCCCTTAGGGGGAGGAGAATATCGATCGGGAAATATTTCAGGCAGATGGTCTTTGAATGTTTTAATGATGGTTCGGATTTGGTTGGGGTTCACCACATCTTTATCCAACTGTTGTCTAGAGTAGGCTTCATCTTCGTCTTGCAGTTCCAGCCTTTTTCTTCTGCTCAACCGTTCACGATGTTCGATGTACTCACCTTGCCAAAGTGTTCCGCCTTGTTGTGTAATCTTGGTGTCGATAATAAAAACTTCAAAGCCAACATTCACGCCATCGGCAACGGCCATTTCATGTGAATATTCACTTACCAGATTTTGGTCGAAATAACCAACGGTTCTTTTGTCGGGCGTTGCTGTTAAACCAATTTCAAAAGCGTCATAATATTCCAACACTTGTTTCCACAGATTGTAAATGCTACGGTGGCACTCATCAATCACAATGAAATCAAAAAACTCTATGGGCATTTTCGGGTCATACTCAACCGGTGGAATTTCTTTCGGTTGGTATTTCCGTTCGTTTGGATTTTCTTCTTCTGCTTTTTCGTCTAACTCAGTTCCCTTTAATATAGCGTAGAGCCGTTGAATGGTGCTAATGCAAACCTGACTGTCGGTTGCGATGTAATTTGATTTCAACCTCTGCACATTGTAAAGCTCTGTGAACTTTCGGTTATCATCGTTTGGCACAAAGGACATAAATTCCTGTTCGGCTTGTTCTCCCAAGTTTTTCGTGTCCACCAAAAACAAAATCCGTTTGGCTTTAGCGAATTTCAACAATCGATAAATGAATGTAATAGCAGTAAAGGTTTTACCAGAACCCGTTGCCATTTGAATGAGCGCTCTCGGTCGGTTTTCTTTGAATGAGTTATCAAGCTTGGTAATGGCATTCACCTGGCATTCGCGCAAGCCATCAATTTGTAAAGGAGGTAAATCGTGAAGCCTTGTCCGTAGTGATTTATTTGTCTTTAGCCAATCTCTTAAAGTCTCGGGTTTATGAAAATAGAATAATTCTCTTGCTCTTGGTTTCGGGTCGGTGAAGTCAGTGAAACGAGTTACTTCTCCGGTGCTGATGTAAACAAATGGGAGCGGGTCGTTATTAAGATGTTTCAGCTTGGCATGCGCATATTCTTCTCCCTGATTTTCGTGTACGTTAATTCGGTGTCCTTCTTCCTCGCGCTTGGCCTCAATTACTCCGCAAGGTTTACCATCAACAAAAAGAACATAGTCCGCAGGTCCAACATCTGTCAGATACTCTTTTACAGCAACACCAATTCCAGCATTCAGATTAATTTGCTTAATGTTCTGAATAACCCAGCCGCTCCGCTCTAAAGCGGAGTCAATATTATCTCTTGCTATTTGCTCTGGATTCTGATTCGCCATCCTAGGGGCTCAATTGTAAATTAAAGGGTTAAAATACAGAAAATTGAGTTTGTTTCTAACCCCCAACGCAACCAAGTTGGAAGCAATTAAGCAAGCACGGGTTGGTGGCCTATTTTAATTCATAGTATTCTCGAATTATAAAATTGAAGTCATTTTGTTTTGGTGTTAATTCTTTTAGTAAAAAGTACTTATGGTAGAAGCCAGTTAGCACGATTATAGTCTTATTCTGGAACTCCTCACCTTTTAGATGCTTTAAAATATTGTTGGCCATTGCTGTATTCCTCAATTTCCAGAAGTCACCCATTTCTTTGTAAAAATCTTTATACTCAGCTAGCTCTTCTCTCTCATTAAATATTTGAAGAATTTCGTCATGCTTTATTTCCTGTCTTCGCTCAGTTATTTTATAAACATTAAGTTGATTTATTTCAAAGGGTGATTTCTGGCCAATGACTCTAAGGTCATTATTTAATTTGGAAAATTCTTTCCATACTCTTTTATGTGCCTTACTTAGCTTTAAAGTCCTTAGTTTTGCATAGCTATCTCTTTCTCTTTCAAAGTAGTTGGTCTTTTGATAATATTCATTTCTCCCTTCAATTTCGTATGGTCGAATTAGTGTTGGGTAAATTGATATATACTTAACTGCCCCAATGGTTTCATTTATATTAGGCTTTGTTTTTAACTTGAATTCTGAAGTAAAAAATGAACTGTCAAGCTCTAGAAGAATGAGATCAGGTTTAGTTTTTTTAAGTATATAAAAAATACTATCCGAAGAACATATTCCTTGAGATGCTTAGTATTAG
>CAZVFM010000067.1:2202-12356 GCA_964626095.1 uncultured Roseivirgaceae bacterium
TTTGAGAATATAAAAAATGCTGTCTGAAGTAAAGTTTCTAGTTGAGTCATGAACAGTCCCCAAAATTATTAGGCGCGTCTGTCCTAATGAGTGCAAATGAAAAATTAAGAATAAGGTTGTAAGAAAACGACTTTTCATTCGATAGTCAGTTTGTTTCGTCCTTAATTGTCTTGAAAACAGGCTGTCAACGTGTTGGGTTTCTAGTGACAGCGGATTTCGAAGCGTGTCAATGTCCCATTTGGTTGAACGAAATTAGGAAAACTAAATTTTATAAAAACACATCACTCGTAGTTGAAACAAACCTATTATTGGTAACATTAATTTATTCAAATATCATTTCAAATATCAGATAGTGCTTTATTCCAAATTCATTTCCCCAGCTTTCAACATCTTTTCCGCTAGTGCTCACGGCACACCACATTTTCCAACCATCTTTTTCGTAGGGTAAGATATAGGCAAAAGCTGGAAAAGGTTCCCCAATTTTAATTTCCATCTGCCTACCTGTATCTCTAAGAGAGTAATCAAATGAGTCAATTGCATCATACATTCTTTCATTTCCAAATCGGTCAAATTTAAAAAATACCTTTAAGTTATCTTTGGTGAACTTTTTTGCTGTTACCTTAAACTTTAAAGTGTCTGATTGAATTGGGGGCATTCCTTTCATATTTGCTGTGTTGACGATTGTATCAATTTTGGTTATTCTCCCATCCCAAAGGTTTTTAACGATTATGCTGAAATGTTTGCCGCTAAGTTCTTCACCAATGAATTGAACATTATAGTTGTCAATTCCTTCAAATGTCAGGACATCGTGTAATTCTTGATTTTTTGAACCGTACTCGGTTATCATTTTAATTCCACTTTGCCCGAATGTGAAAAGCGGAAGCATTACAAGAATAAATGTTAGTTTTTTCATAGTTATAAGCTTTATTATTGTTGCCATCGATTTAGGTTTATAACGGCTGCTGTTTTCATAGCACGTATTTGTCCTCCGTGGCTTAACGAATTTAAGAAAACTAAACTTAATATCATTACGGCACCCACAGATGGCATAATACAGGAATTACCAACGGTGCGCCTTACGGATTACTCCTTAGTAGTCCTTCAATTATCTTGATTGTTTCTCCTTCACCTGGTCTTGGCGCATTGCTATATTCTAAGTCGCCTGCCTTATTAAATATCAGGTATCTTGGTATTGAGCTAAAGTCTATCCTTTCTAAGAATTTTGAAGTCTTTTTGTTTTGCACTAAAAATGAATATTCATCTGGTAAGTTGTGCTTCTTGCTTGATGCTTCCCACTTATTTCTATCATAATCAATCGATAAATAGATGAATTTAACATTTTTGCCCCTTAGTTTATCAGTCAGAATTTTTGAATGAGGGAATTCTTCTATACAAGGACTACACCAGCTAGCCCAAATGTCTATGTAAACTATCTGGTCAGTATTTTCTTCAATAAGATTAGTTAATGTTGTTTTGCTTCCGTCTAAGGCAACCAATTCAAGTTCTTTACTTATTTGGTACTTTAGCTCATGCTTCTCAACTAAATATGAAATGAGAACTGTGTCTACTATGTGATTTTTAATTTTCTTCAGATGCTCGTTGATTTTGGTAGCTCCGCTATTCTGTATTAGTGAATTAGAAGTCTCAAATAATAGTATTTCTTTTGCTTTTGAAGTAAATAATTCGCTGTCGAGAATAGAGTCATAAACAATTTTATAGTTTGGTAAATTGGAGTTAGGTGAGATTATTCTTTTAATCTTTCTTTCATAAAGGGTGGAGCTAATATTTGTTAATAGTGTTCTGTATGCATGATATGCTAAAAGGGAGTCTGAGTCATTTAGACTAATTAATTTTACTTCGTTTCGATCTAAAATATCATTGTAAACTTTTACAGTAGCTTCTTTGATTTTCAGTTTATTGTTAAGCCATATATAACTTTCATTTGATATAAGCGTTTCGCTTAATAATGAATCAAGTAAATTTCTTTCAAGCTCAAGTTCTTTGTTGAATTGATATTGTGCATTGTTCTTTATTTTGTCAATCTGACCAAGTATTCCCTGTCGTTCTCCTTCCTGTCCAATATTGATGGAATTGTAAGTAATGAACATAAATGGCATAGTGATTCTAAACAAAGCAGGATAATCATTGGAGCATACAATTTCTCTTTGCTTCCAATCATAATTTGTTTCAAAATCTGAAATAACTCTATTTGTAATTTTTGCTGTAGGGATTTTCTCCTTATAGGTGAATACTACGGTATCGCCCTTTAGAAAAATGTAGTCAAAGTTGTCAAAGCCTTTTACATTATGCTGAAATTCAATTGAATTCCGATTACAGGGAATTACAATTGTATCGTTTGTACCAGTCTTTGGATTTATAATCCTTTGTATCAGTTGCTCATCATAGTATTTGAGATCAGGTCTTGCTGGTGTATATGCTTCACCTTTTGTGTCATTTAAACTTATTGTATAGGCTTCAGGAAAATCTTTAAAAATCAGTACAATTTGATTAGGTATTGTAGAGGCATTAATGGCAACCTCATTCTTCTCTGTCAAACATGATGTCAACAGAAAAATTATTAATAAAATTAAATTAGTTGTCCTCATTTATTTTTTGGTGCATTGCTGGAAAAGTGTTGTGTTTGTTTAGTGGTTGATAAATCAGGAGAATTTATCCGCCTACACGAATATAATAAACTTGTTTACACTTTTGAGCCTGTGTCTTCCACCATGTAGTAAACCCTGTGTCTATTGCTTTGTAGTTAATTCCAGTAATTCGTAACTGCCCTGTATGTTGTCCTCAAGTTTAATATTATGATTCATCCAAAAGTTATTATCTATTTTTGTTCGAACAGATTTAATATTTGTTAACGATACAGTCAAAGATTCTGTGGATTTGGGTATTATGTCTGTCGATAATAGCTCCCTAATTTCCAAATGACGGCTAGAAGAATTTGTAAGTGTATTTGTCAATTTACTAAAATAAACCTGCTTAGAATAATTTAAGAAGTATTTGCCTTCGTATTCTTTGTATGACTGAATGAGTTGATGTCCATACGGATCAATTACTAAATTGGGCCGTCTCTTACTTGTGTAACTCTGTCTTTGAATTAAAGTTTCAACTTTTAATACCGTATAAGAATTAACATCTATAAATATTCTTCCTCTTGCCGAAAGTGGCGAGGGATAACCGAATCCTGTTGTATATGAACCTGGTTTCTTACAATCAAAACTAATATCATAAACTTTCCTATTTTCGTACATGGTAATGCCATTTAGTGTCAAGTCATAATAGGCAGACCGATGTAAAACATTATCCTTATCAAGAATAAGGTCATGAGTATAGATAAGCCATAAGGAACCAACACCAGCCCACGCATTTTTATTATCTTCATTGTTGGTGGTATTTCTAAATTGTAAAATCCGACCTTTCAATTTCTTTGTAGCGTTTGTACTTGACTTATAACCGATAGGATTATAAACTAAAACAGATGCCTCCTCATTAAATGTCACTGAGTCTTCTACGTATTGCTTTACTCGATAAAAGAACTCTTGTTGGTTAGCAGACTGATAGTAGTTTTCAGTTATTCGTTTTTGGGCAAGTTTAATTATATCTTTAGCTTTAAGTGGTTTAGAACGAATTTTAATTTCTGCTAACATTGTTGGTATTGGTGAGAGTTCAATTATATCTGTCTTGAGATATTGGTGAACCAACAATGTATCGGTCTTATAACCGATGGAAGAAAAAATAACTTGGTCGGTTCTACTAGCTTGAGGCAAATTAAATGTGAATTCACCCTCTGAGTTGGAGGCAACACCTTTTGATGTGTTTAACAAATAAATGTTAGCGTAACCTATTCCAATCTTTGTTTCCTTATCAACTACCTGTTTGACGACAGATTTGGTGCCTTTTGGGGGTTGTTTGTCTATGTTCTTACTAACACGGATGTCAAGACTAGCGCTAACATTTATAGGGAATGATGGCGTATAAGACGTATTAATGAAAAATAGACCATCAAATATTTTTTGCCAAGGTGCAAATATTGGTAAGTTTCCAAGTGCAGATGAATAAAATGCGGATTCTTCTTTAACCTGGGAATAGTCAATGAAAGCATAATTATAACCTTTGGAATGCAGTTCGTATTCAATGCTACCAATTGGTGGGTGAATTGACCTCATAGATGTTGAGTTAAATCCAAGCATTCCAAATTCACCTTCAAAAGATGAAAAGGACATGCTATAAACCGAAGGTCCAAAATGGTCTTTTAGAATTCGGCCCATCGGAATTGCACCTTCTAATTCTCTGTCCAAATTCGTTGGCTCCTCATTTTTTTGAACACTGTCTAACTTTTGAACAAAGGATTTAGTTAAGGCAGTATTTTTATAAAGTTCAATTTGATTTGCGAAATGGTAGGACGCACCCCAGCCAATAATCTTTTTCTCAGGATATAGTTCAGATAGAAAGATTAAGTTTCGAGCCATCTGCAGGTCTCTCGGGTTTTGAACTTTTACAGGCCTCTCGTTTAATAAATCCATTTCCCACTTGATTATCTCGATCCAACTAATCAAAGATTGGTGCATTATTTTAACTCTAGTGTCACTTTTGAAATTTTTCAATCCTTCAAGGCCGTATTGTATTTTTGTACATGTTGAAAAGAATAGCAAGGAGTCATTTTCGTTGGAAACTATAAATTCCGGGCCAGCAGAAATTACTTCATCCATAATATTGAACTCTTCTTCAGTTAGAGTAACTGTTGTTCCCAAAATGCTTTTTAAATCTTCTAGGAACTCCTCCATAAAAATATTGTCAGCCTGACAATCAAAACCTGTTACAATAAGCGGCTTGGTGGAATTCTTCTGTTCGTGAACATATTCTAATAATGGCTCAAACTCTTTAGTGTCTGACCAGATTCTAAAAATACTTTCCTTCAAAGGACTTTCCCGGTAGATTGAATCAGTGATATTTTGAAATGCTTTGTAATTGTCAAAAAGCCCACTCTCAAAACTTATAATTTCATAATTTAACTCTTGATGTAGGAATTTGATAAGTCTGACCTTAGCTTCAAAAGTAGCTCCTTCACCATGTGACTGCTCTCCAAGAAGCACAATTCTATTATTCTTTAAAACTTCCTTCAAAAATTGTAGGTCACTAAAGTCCTCATCTGAAGGATTAATAGATTTAATGGTTTGGGGAGATAGGGTTGTTAAAATGCTGTCAACTTGTTGTCCTTGTGTTTCGGAGCTCAAAATTGCCAAACAGATAATGAGAATGTGTACGGTGAGTTTCATTAGTTTAATTACATTACAATTAGATAACGGGCTTAATTCAAATTTATTTTTCTATCAATATGTCGACAAAAGTACCAGACGTACTTCCTCTCAAGCTACGATGCTATCAAGGATTTGGGTTTGTTAGTAGCAGATGTAGCCCACCCCAGGCTTATGAAAAATCAGCTAATTCCTTTTCGCCCGGAAAAAGACTCTTAAGATAGGCATTAGTGAAATCCACCTTAAGCTCACACCATAACAGCAAGTGATCAGACATCTGCCAGGTTATCCATTCCTTCATATAATAATCCTTCTTCTCTTGCTTGGTTCTATGTTTACCTTTCTTTTTTCCTTTTGTGTGAAAGTCGCGGAGTGCGGGTGGCATGAAGTCATAGTATGCTTCAAAATCTTCATTGCGGAATACAGCAGTGCGATAATCAAAAACACCAGCTTGTCCAAATTCAAGACGTTTGTCTGTTTGCTTAAATGCTATCTGGTCATAGTATTTGTTACGGGCAAGGTTTGTAGTGAATTTTTTTAACGGCTCAGGAATATTGAAGCCATTCCTTTTTAATGCATCCATGGTTTTGTGTTGGGGACTAACAATGTTAAAATCACCCAGTAGGATGTAATCACCAGGTTCTTTTTGGTTCAGCTTTTTAAAGTGTGCAGCAATCTTATTGATTTCATCAACTCTTCTTGCCAAAGCGGCCCCTGATTCGCTGCCGAAATAAATATGAACAGTACATAGGTTGAATTTGAACCAGCCTGCCTGAAAGCTGGCCACGTAAGGCGTGCGGGAGAACTGAAGTCCTTCCTCGGTAACAAGATCTTTTTTCGGAAGAACAACCTGACCGGCAAGGTTGGTAAAGCGCACTCGCTTCGTATTGAAAACATATGCCATGCGTTCTACATTGCCAGCAGAACCTTCTGTTACACTTGTTACGATGTAATCCCAATCACTACCCAAATGCCAAAGCAGTTTATTCAAAGGGGCAAGGTCACGGTTAATTTCTTGTATAGCTACCAGATCAAACCTTGAGATAATCTCAGCCAGGTAGTTAAATGTTTCTGGAATACGAGGACCATTTTTGAATTTGTTTGAATCAAAGTCGCGAATGTTCCATGTTGCCAGGAGTAACGAGTCTGGTTTTGTGTGAGGGATCGCTGTGTCAAGTTGATTGCGTAAATCGAGAAGCCTTTCCAAAACCCGGTTTCGCATGGACTCCTCATAATTTCGGATGGTGTAGTAGCGGGGCATGACTGTGAATTTAACAAAAATCTTCAGTCGAAAGTAATTCGTTTAATTAAAAAGAAAGTCAACAAATAGTCTTACGATATATTATCTGGACTTAGTTTGTCACCTTCATTAAATACTCTTTTTTAAGTAAAGGGCAAATTTTGTAACGCTCATCCTTAGTGTCTTCATACATGGCTTCAAGTAATTCGTAGACATGCTGAAGGCCTATTTTTTCAGTCCATTCAAATGGGCCGTAGGGATATGCTGTTCCCAACTTCATACCCAAATCAATAGCTTCCTTGTTAGCCGTACCTTCTTGTAAAGTATAATAAGCTTCGTTGATAATCATACAAATAACCCGCGGAGTAACCATGCCCACACGATCGGCCACAAGCTGGTATCCGGTATTAAGTTCTGAGCAAATTGTTTTGATGCGTTCAGAATGCTCTTCATTTAATAAGCTTAACTCAAGTATGGGCCGATTCAAAAATCCGGGAAGGCCGTTGAACCCATAAATTGTGCATTCGATTTCATGATTGAAAAGGTAGGATACTTCAGCCAGACTTAACTTTGGCGCATTCACAAAAACCGGAAGTCCCTTTTGTTGTCTGTAGACATCCAATTCGTACGGATCTTCATCAAGTATAAAATCGAAGACCAGATCATTATTATCCAGGTAAGGCTTGGCAGCTTGATGAGAAGCTATTCTTGTATATTTAAAACTTGAGCCAAATTTTTTTTGACATTCATTAAAGCTGCTTTCACTGCCAATCACCAGAATATTCATAAATTGCTTTTGCAGTAAAAATAGAAAATATGTCTAAGAACGTAGTATACAGCGCAAATGCACCAGAGCCCATTGGGCCATATAGTCAGGCTGTTCAATCTGGAAACATGCTTTTCGTATCCGGACAGATAGCCATTAAAAAGCCCGAAAACACATTAATAACAAGCAATATCACAGATGAAACGCACCAGGTAATGAAAAATATTGGCGAAATACTGAAGGCAGCTAATATGCATTACAGCAACGTGTTGAAATGCAGCATTTTTGTGAAAGACATGGGAAATTTTGCTGCGATCAATGAGGCTTATGGCCAATACTTCAGTTCCGAACCCCCGGCACGGGAGACCGTTGAAGTAAGTCGTTTGCCAAAAGATGTGAATGTGGAAATCTCCTGCATAGCAGTGAAATAATGAATTTTCTCCCCTCTGCAACAGAAACCATTGTACTGGGTATTTCAGCCGAGAAGGCGTACATGCTGCTTTTCAGAGCAACGCTTAACAAAGATGAGGAGCCGACTGAAAAGACAAATAGAATTTTCTTTAATGGAGAAGTTAAGAATGATAAATTCTCCATCTCACTCAAAGTGGACAAGGCAAATAACTTTTTGCCGCAAATTAATGGGTATTTTGAACCGACTTCAAGCGGGAGCTTATTGTTTTTGTCCTATGCACTTTTTTACAGCACGAGAGTATATCTGATTTTCTGGTCTGGCTTTGCATTAATAACCGGTACAATTACTCTGTTAGCAATTAATAACGTATGGTACAGCATAGCTTCATTTGCGACCCTTGGTTTGATACATTGGGTTGCATGGGGGAATTTCAAATTGCAAATGAGTAAATCGCGAGAAAAGATATTGGAAGTATTAAGATGAGAAATATTTTCATGCTGTAATTAATTTTTCTTTGCTTCTTTAGCCCATGTATCGCGCAGGTTAACAGTACGATTAAAAACAATTTTATCTTTTGTGGTGTCTTTATCAACACAAAAATATCCTTTACGCAAAAATTGATAATGATCTTTATGTTTGGCGTTTGTTAGGGCGGGCTCTGCGTAAACATTTTCTTTAAGAATTATTTTAGACTCTTCGTTTAAACTTGCAGAGAGTTCATCTCCAATTTCAGCGGGATCTTCAATTTTGAATAAGCGATCGTACAAACGAACCTCTACTGGCACAGCATGCGGCACACTTACCCAATGTATTACCCCCTTTACATTTATACCAGATGTATCTGATCCACTTTTACTTTCAGGGATATACGAACAATGAAGCGCGGTTATATTTCCTGTTTCGTCTTTAATTACTTCCTCACATTTAATTATATAAGCGCTCTTTAATCTTACCATTTGGCCTGGGGCAAGACGAAAATATTTTTTTGGAGCGTTTTCCATAAAATCTTCACGTTCTATGTAAAGCTCTCGGCTAAATGGCATTTCTCTTGATCCTGAGTTTGCATCTTCAGGGTTGTTTTCGCTTGGAAGCATTTCATTGTTTCCTTCAGGATAATTGGTAATAATCACCTTTAGCGCATCAAATACTACCATTCTACGAAATGCAATTTTATTAAGGTGTTCACGTACACAAAATTCAAGCAAGCTTAAGTCTATCAGGTTTTCTCGCTTAGCTACGCCTATTCTATCACAAAAATCACGAATACTTGTAGGTGTATAACCCCTTCTGCGCATGCCACTAATGGTGGGCATGCGTGGATCGTCCCAACCAGTTACATGGCCTTCATTTACAAGCTTCAAAAGTTTTCTTTTGCTCATCACCGTATAACTCATGTTGAGTCTTGCAAACTCATATTGCTTAGAGGGATATATTTCAAGTTGTTCAATTAACCAGTTATACAATTCACGGTGTGGAATAAATTCGAGTGTGCAAACACTGTGTGTCACCTTCTCAATAGCATCGCTTTGGCCATGTGCAAAATCGTACATTGGATAGATGCACCACTTATCTGCCGTGCGGTGGTGATGGGCATGCTTGATACGATACAGAAGCGGATCGCGCATGTGCATATTGGCATGTGCCATATCAATTTTAGCGCGCAAAACTTTTTCTCCATCTTTATACTTACCCGATTTCATTTCTTCAAACAATTTCAGGTTTTCATCAATACTTCGGCTACGATAAATACTGTTCGTTCCTGGTAAAGTAGGCGTACCTTTGCCTGTTGCTATTTCTTCGCTGCTACTGTCATCTACATAAGCCAATCCTTTTTTGATCAAATTAATTGCAAACTCATAGAGCTGATCAAAGTAATCAGAAGCGTATAATTCATTCTTCCACTCAAAACCTAACCACCTAATGTCTTCCTTGATGCTGTCAACATATTCAGTATCTTCAGTTACCGGATTGGTATCGTCAAAACGAAGATTAGTGTATCCACCAAACTTCTTTGAAAGACCGAAGTTGAGACAAATGCTTTTGGCGTGACCTATGTGAAGGTAACCATTGGGTTCAGGAGGGAATCGGGTAATAATGCTTTTATGTTTGCCTGACTCCAGGTCATTTTCTACGATTTCTTCAATGAAGTTCAGACTTTTGTCTTCTGACATGCGTTTTAAAATTTTTGAATGCTGCAAAGGTATAAAGCCTTTTGGATTCATGACGGCTACAAACAAAAGATTTGAGCTTTTAGGCTTTTTAACTGAGGAGACGATACTAAATATTTAACTTTGTAGTTGAAATTAAGAAGACCATGAGCGAAGTACGTGTAAGATTTGCCCCAAGCCCTACTGGTGCCCTCCATATTGGAGGAGTAAGAACTGCGCTTTATAATTTTTTACTGGCCAGGCAGCAGGGAGGAACTATGATTTTGAGAATAGAAGATACAGATCAAAGTCGCTTTGTGCC
>CAZVFM010000068.1:0-12278 GCA_964626095.1 uncultured Roseivirgaceae bacterium
AGGATCAGACAGTTCAAGTTGTAAGGGATGGCTTGCATCAGAAGTATATACTTTGTCGTTAAGCGTAAACTCAACTAAAGGCAAAGGATGGTGCCATAAATAGTTTGCATTGCGAAATACTTTTGCCTGCCCTTCTTTAATACTCAGTTCCAGGAGTTGCTGACACCTTGCGCTGAAAATGAGCAAGACATTACAAAATAATAATAGCGTATAATTTTTCATCTGATAAAGAACCTATAACTGCTTGTCTGCCGGTACTGCTCTCCCGGGCGAAGTATGGTATTGGGAAAATGTGCCTGATTGGGTGAGTCAGGAAAGTATTGGGGTTCGAGGCAAAGTCCGGCATGACGTACATATTGCTGACCGGCTTTTCCATAAATAGAACCGTCCAGGAAATTTCCGGAATAAAATTGAAGTCCGGGTGTGGTGGTAAACAATTGCAGGCCCCTCCCACTTTCAGGATCATATAATTCTGCAGCAAATGCAGGTTGATTATCATCTGCCATGAGCACATAGTTATGATCGTAGCCAGCGTTAACCGCCTGGATGTCGGCACCAATGCGTTTGGGTTCGATAAAATCAAAAGGACTTTGCAGGGATGATTCGATACTTCCGGTTGGGATGAGGAGTTCATCAACAGTAAGCATTTTCTCTGCATGGATTTGCAATTCATGATCAAGTATGTTGATTTGCTTTCCGGCAGATAAATTAAAATAAGAATGATTGGTCAGGTTAACTGGTGTGGGTTGGTCTGTACTTGCGGTATAGTTGAGCACAAGTACATTATCAGATTGGAGAGTAAAGATGATTTCTGTTTTCAAATTACCCGGAAAGCCTTCTTCTCCATCCGGACTTAAATAAGTCATTTGCACACTGCTGTCGGACAATACTTGTACCTCCCAGATGACCTTATCAAAACCTTTGTTACCTCCGTGTAATGTATTTCCAAAATTATTGGGCGACAGGCGGTAAGGCACATCATCCAAAATAAAGCCGGCATTGGCGATGCGGTTGGCATAGCGCCCGATGCTGGCACCGAAGTAGGGGTTATTGTCTTGCAAATAGCCCGATAAAGAATCAAAGCCAAGCACAATATTCTCAAAATTTCCCATTTTGTCGGGTACAATAATATCCGTAATGGTCGCCCCATAGTTAATGAGCTTAACCAGCATACCGGAAGTGTTTTGAATACTGTACTGCTTAATTTCATTATTGTTTATCATACCATAAGGTTGAATAGTAAGGAGAGTTTGTTGAGTTGATGGTTTCTTGCTACAAGAAGATGCAGTAAGCAGTAGTATAATGATAAGGTTTTGATATAAGGAATAATATCTCAAAAGATTTAATGATCAGGATTAACCCATACCTCTTTAAATTTTCTTGGCAACCAGACTTGCATTTCATTTTGTCCGCGGTTATTCCATGCATAATATGGAATAGCTTTAATCTTACGTTTTAAATTGTTTACACCTCCCACACTTTCATCATCAACAACAAGCACAGGAACTTCGAAACTTATCATAACAACTCCCCCTAAAACATCAGTTTCGAACTTACTTTGGTACACTGTGTTTTCTGGAAGAATAAAATTCCAGGCCTTGCCCCCATTGTCAGCACCTTCTACACAGTACAGTAATGGTCCGCGCTGTAAGGCCACCCTATCTTCATTTTGTTTTACTTTTTCATGTGCAATAACTTCCCTTACTTCCATCGGCAAATCCAATTCAATGAAGTCTCCCTTTCTCCATTCCCGGTCAATAATTGCATAGCCCTTTTCAATAGTATAGTCAATTGCTTTACCATTGAGTCGAATCAATGGTTTGTTATCCACAAATGTTTGGAAACGATACAAATCTCCGGGTACAGGATTACCCTGAACCCATCCGGGAATTCGCAGATGGAGTTTAATTTTTGTTTTTTTGAGTGGCTCCAGTGTGAGCTTCACTTTGCCTTCCCATGGATAATTTGTTTCTATACTAATAGGTACTTCTTGTTTAGCAAGTTGTATTTTGGCCTGATTACCAATAAAAAGATTTATCCAGATTCCTTCGTTTGAAACACCATAAATATAATCACCTACTGAGGCCGTGAGCCTGGCAATATTGGCCGGACAACAAGCCGTACCAAACCATTCTCTTCTGAAATGATTAGCCTTTGAAGCTAAAGGGTTACCATAAAAAAAGCGATCACCGCTGAGTGATAGCCCCGAAAGTGCCCCATTGTATAAGGTTCTTTCCAACACATCAATAAACTTGCTTTCGGCAGTTAATCGGTTCATGCGTTGATTCCATAATACCATGCCTACCGATGCACAGGTTTCGGCATAGGCTTGGCTATTAGGCAGGTCGTAATCAATAGAAAAACCTTCATTGCGTCCGGTTGAACCAATGCCTCCAGTGATGTAAAGGTTACGGTGCACTACATCTTCCCAAACGGCATGCATAGCTTCTGCGTAGTCTACATTTCCAGTGCTTGCTGCAACATCTGCCGCACCGGTATATAAATACATGGCTCTTACTGCATGACCGGTAATTTCTTTTTGTGATTTTACATCCATCAGGTCTTGCCAGTAGTCGGGAGTGATCCAATTTGTTCCATAGGTATAATAGCCCTTGCCGCGCTGCTGCAAGTACCATTCACTTAATTTCAAGTAGCGGTCATTTTTAGTAATTTGAAATAATTTTACAAGTGCCAGTTCTATTTCCTGGTGACCACTGAACCAGGGCTTGTTTGCTAATCGAAATGTTGAATCTATATGATTGGCCAAACGTATGGCTACGTTTAACAATTTATCCTTACCAGTAGCATTATAATAAGCAATTGCAGCCTCTATTAAGTGACCTGCGTTGTAGTCTTCATGTTTTTCTATGTCTGTCCAACGTTGTGTTAAATCTCCTAATTGGTACCAGGTATTTAGGTAGCCATCTGGTAATTGAGCGGCAGCAATTGCTTCAATCCAACGATCAGCGGTTGCTTCTGTTTTCTCATCGGGATGGTTGTTCAAAGAATAGGCAATAGCCTCAATGGCTTTGTACACATCACTGTCATCGTAGTAAATCCCTTCGTGTTTTTCACCTTGATTTCGAGCTACTTTCTCAAAATTTCTGATACGAGGTGTTTTGGTTTCTGTCTGGACAATACAAGCTTCAAGCGTTGCTTCTGCAATAGTTTGAAGCCGGGGTTTCCAAAAATTATCATTAATATTTACACGAGAGAAATTCACAGCTTCAAATTGCGAATACTGCGCGGATAACTCATTGGATACACATGCCGATATAACCAGAAAGAAAATAAAATACTTGTGATTTGAAACAAAAGGCATATTTAAAAATCCAAAGAAAACTCCGGATTGAAAAATTTTCAATAGATCTTTTTAAATATAACTATAGAAGGGCCATTAAATGAATGGAATTACACTAAGCTTCAGGCGTATTTATAATTAGTTCCTTTCTGGTATAGTCCAGCATAACATTCTTAATGAGGTTTCCTTTATCAATGCTCAGGATGATTTCTCTTTCAAATCTGGATTCGTAGCCCCTGTCTTCAAACAGGGTCATTTTACCGGCCGGTAACCTAAGTTTTCCTGAGAACCATATGGCTTCTACACTTCTGGCATGCGCTTTAGGAAAAAGTGATTTTATAGTATATTCTTTAATTTTTGAACCAAAAAAAATATTAGGTCGCTTGTAATTGCCATCAATGGATTTGAGTAAAAGTTTATCGTTCATTATTTCCCAGGTGGCTACATAACCACGCCTGCAGGTTTCCAGAATACAGAAGTCGGGCCGTTGCTTATTATAATGTGGCCAATAAGATTCCAGCGGATTGGAGTACAACTCGTAACGTATTCCTTCTAAATAAATAAAATCCGGAAGTTGGGCTGTCATAGCATTGTTCTTTTATCAGCCAACGGTTTTATAGACCTAAACCTTGATGAAGGTAAGGTATAAGCATTGCATTAGTTCAGTGTATTCTTTAACTGCAACTGAAAATTAGTTGAAGCGTCTATGAAACAGTTTTTCTGTAGTCTCTTATATTAACAAATATGCTGATCAGCAATGCTGTTAAGAAAAGTATTAACGTTAGTGCGTCTACTATATTTTCCATCAGGTTAACACCCAGAATTTTTTGAATAAGAAAATGGATGTATGAATTTGAGGTAACAGCGTAGCCAAGTTTTTCTCTTATCTGCCAATGCCAATCGGTTAAAAAGCAGTAGCCCCATCCGTAAAAAATTCCCAATCCGAACCAGGACAAGGCCGTGAGACATAAAGTTATCAGGTTGAGCTTTCTTGTTCGTCTGAATATCCAGGCCAGCAAATTGAAGAGGATAAGGCCAATATGAAATGCAAAGAAGAAAATATCTCCTGTTTTAAGCAGTAAGGTATATGCCATAGCTAATGGGCCTCAGGTTTTTGAACATTCGTCTAAGATTAATCTTTCAATATTACCTAAGAATTTAACTTTCTCTTAAATTTAAGATTCTCTTTTACCTAAACGATAAACTATATTATGGCTGAATCCACAAGAAATTTCAGGAGACCCAGTTTGGCGAGTATTCCACGCCTGGGCTCCATCTTCAGGTTTTTAAACACCTGGACCTTCATCTGGCTTTTACTTAGTTTGCTTGTAACTGCTGCCTATGGGTATTATTTTAGTCTAGAGGCTTTCAACGAAATGGGCATTGTGCGTTGGCTGATGATGTTAACCGGGGAGTTCTTTCTGGTATTGATTGCCATGGGTATTCTCCTCTTGTTCATCCATGACAAAGTACAGAAGGATGATCCGGTACAGCGTGTATTTCCTGTTGTGATCTGGGGAAGAAAATTTCTGAATAGCCTGGGGCCATTGCTTCGTCAATATCTTTTTTCAAACGATCAGGAAGAAACCCCCTATAACCGCATTACCAGAAAATGGATATATGAATCATCGCGAGGGGCAAGAAATACCATAGGCTTTGGTACACAAATGGATATGGAAAAAGTAGGTTCCTACATCATCATGCCGGCCACCTTTACCAACAAAAAATCAAAGACCGGAGAAGAAGTGGGTCATACTTACAAAAAAATTATAGGTGAACACACCAATGTTACCCCGGTAACCTTAGATCATTTCGTGCACATCAGCGCCATGTCGTACGGTGCCTTGTCGCATCGCGCGCATGCAGCTTTAAATTTAGGTGCAAAGATGGCCGGTATCATGCACAATACCGGTGAAGGCGGACTGGCCCCTTGTCATGAATACGGTAAAGGTGATTTGATTTTTCAAATCGGTACTGCCAAGTATGGTGTAAGAACAGAAGATGGCGACTTAGATGAAAATTTGTTAAAGGAAGTTGCTGCTCATCCGCAAGTAAAGATGTTTGAAATAAAATTGGCACAAGGTGCAAAGCCGGGTAAAGGCGGCATGTTGCTCAAGGAAAAAATCTCTAAAGAAATTGCAACTATCAGAAAGATACCGATGGGCAAAGATGCTTTTGCTCCCGCCCGACATAAAGAGTTCAGCGATGTTGATGGTCTTTTCGATTTTATTGATCGCGTGCGCAATGCCACCAAAAAACCAGTAGGTATAAAAATGGTGATTGGCCACACTTCAGAAATTGAAGCCATTGCCGGTAAAATGGAAACCGAACCCGGGCGGGGCCCCGACTATATCGTGATTGATGGAGGAGACGGGGGTACCGGAGCTTCTCCCCTTGTGCTGAGTTCTTATGCCGGCTTACCAATGAAACAAGCCATTGCTGTAGCCGACTGGGCTTTAAAGCGTCACAAAGTAAGAGACAAAGTGGTATTGTTTGCCAGCGGAAAAGTAGCGACCCCGATCGACATTGCTGTTGCAATGGCATTGGGTGCCGATGCCGTTTACATTGCACGCGGCTTTATGCTTGCGCTTGGTTGTATACAGGCCTTGGAGTGTCATACCAATCATTGTCCTTCAGGCATTGCAACACAAAATAAAACTTTAGAAAAAGCCCTTGATGTACACGCAGCTGCCAGTCGTGTGGCCACCTATGCCAAAACATTATATAATGAAACGCAAATGCTGGCTGAGGCTTGTGGGTATGATAGTCCGAACCAGATTACACCAGACGATATCATGGTAGTCACTTCTCCGGGTCACCTGGATTATCTCTCTGAATTGCATGGCATATCGGCCTACGAAGCAAGTTTAGAGCGACAGCGCGCCAGAGAAATGGGATTGAGTGTAGGCGAAATGAAAATGCGGAATGCTGAGGCAAATTGATTTTTAAGTATTCGTTACAGTTAAATCTATATTCATTCAAGTAATTGTGCGTTTCATCTTATTGGGTTTGGGTATTGATCCTAATTCAATATCTTTAAATTTAAATGAGACAATTCATCCTCATATTATTTGTATGCTTTGGAGGTTTTAAAAATCTTACTGCCCAGGATATCAATCAATTTATTGTAAGCAATTTAGAAAATGATCAATCCCTGTTATCCGTCATTGAGCAAGTTGAATCCAGCCACAAGCTAAAATTTTTCTACAAAGAAGAATGGCTGATACCATTTAAAGTAAAGGCCTCACAAAACGGACTTAGTCTTGATGAACTATTGGAAGAGGTTTTTCGGGATACTGAGTTCAGCTTTACTACCTTAGGTACTTTACAGGTTATCATACTAAAAGATCAAAGTAAGTCTATCGCCAGAACCTCACTTCTTCAAAGGGCAATTGTCGAAAAAAAAGAAATCAAATCAATCAATATCGGAAGTTATGACACCTATGTTCCTGGAGCGATGGTAAGGTTAAATGGCAGGGTAACAGATAACAAAAGTAATCATCCACTAGCGGGAACTAGTATCCTCATCACGCCATTAAATCAAAACATCACTACCGATACAGACGGGCGATACAGTACTTTAATTCCGGTAGGAGAATATGTGCTGAGTTTTCGCTATGTAAATTATGAAGAGAAGTTAGTTGATCTCAAAATTTACAGCAATGGCGTGGTAAATATGGATTTGATTGAAACACCTTTCTTCTTAGATGAAGTTATTATTTCCGGAGATCCTATTACCGAGCGAACCGTAGGTCAGATGAGTTTGCAAATGCAAAATATTAAACGTGCGCCTACTTTCCTTGGCGAAGTAGATATTGTAAAGCAATTACAAATACAGCCTGGAGTAAGTACTGTAGGTGAAGCGGCCACGGGTTTCAATGTTCGCGGAGGTGGGGCTGATCAAAACCTGGTTTTGCTAGACGGTATACCTGTATTTAATATTTCTCACGTATTGGGGTTTTTCACCGCCTTTAATCCTGACGCAGTGAGTGAAGTGTCATTTTACAGAGGCAATATTCCTTCTGAATTTGGTGGCAGAGTGGCGTCCACATTAAATATTGCATCCAGGGAAGGAAATTTTGAAAAGTGGTCGGGCAAGGGAGGGATTGGTATTGTCTCAAGCAGTATTACACTAGACGGCCCCATTAAAAAAGATACCACCTCACTCCTGCTATCGCTGAGGGGCTCTTATTCTGATTGGATGCTAAGGGCGATACAATCAAATTTTCAAAATGTGCGTAACAGCTCTGCTTTTTTTTATGATGGCGCTTTGAAATTAAGTCATAGAACAAAGGCCGGAAACAAAATTACTTTTTCGTCTTACAGCAGTCATGACCAATTCAGTGTGGCTAACGATACTACCTTTGCCTGGCAAAACCAGACTGCTGCGCTTCGTTATGATCATCAGCACAGCGACAAACTCTTTGGTAGTTACACCTTGGGCTTGGGCAGGTACAGTTACCAGGTTAGTGAAAAAGATTCACTAAGGGCTTTTGAGCTAAATTATAATATTACTTACCCTATCCTTCGTATGGATTATATACTGGATGTAGGTAAACCCGTAGCCTTCGGACTGAACAGCACCTGGTACAGTTTTAATCCGGGTACCCTCAGACCCGACAATGAACTTTCGAATATCGGCAACATTGAAATGCCTTCCGAAAAATCTTTGGAGACGGCCTTGTATGTACAAACAGGATTTCAGCTTAACCAGGCATTGTTTCTTGATGCGGGCTTGCGATATTCATTATATCAACGTTTTGGCCCTGGGGCAGTCTATCATTATATGGATGATGCGCCTCTTGAGCCTAGGAATATTGTTGATTCGACTAATTACAGGTCAGGTCAGGTAATAAAAACTTATCATGGTCCGGAGCCAAGATTATCCTTGCGCTATACGCTGAGTGAAAATAAATCCATCAAAGCAAGTTACAACCGACTCTACCAATATGTTCACCTGGTTTCAAATACAGCAGCTATCACACCCGTAGACATATGGCAATCGAGCAATTTGTATTTTAAACCACAGATAGCTGATATGTTTTCAGTGGGATATTACTTTGAAATGAAAGAGCGCGTGTATGAAGGCTTTGCTGAATTGTATTACAGAGATACACGCAACATTTTAGATTTTAAAGATGGGGCCGATCTTATATTGAATCCGCAATTAGAAACTGCGCTCCTATTGGGATTGAGCGATGCTTACGGAGTGGAAACATCCATCAGTAAAATGAAAGGCAGATTAACTGGAAATTTAAACTATACCTATTCTCGCTCATTAAGAATAGTAGACGGAATTTTTGAAACAGAAAAAATTAATGAAGGCAAAGTGTACCCTGCCAATTTTGATCAACCCCATATTGCCAACCTGAACTGGAGATATGCTATTAGTCGCAGGCATTTCTTTTCCGGAGGATTTACTTACCGTACCGGCAGACCTATGTCATTACCTATTTCAGGATATGAAGTTGATGGCATATTGATCTCTAATTTTTCTGAACGCAATCAATTCCGTATTCCAGATTACCATAGGTTAGATCTGGCCTTTATTATAGAGGGTAACCATAAAAGAAAGAAAGTGTGGGATGGTACCTGGACCCTCTCATGTTATAATGTATATGCTAGAAAAAATGCTTTCTCTGTTTTCTTCCAGGATGATGGAACGGGTTTTTTAAGACCCTATCGACTGGCAGTAATTGGCACGGCCATACCCACAATAACGTATAACTTTAAATTTTAAAACCTGAATATTGAATCTTGTTAATACCATATCAGGACTTTTCATTGTTTTATGTTCATGTATTGATCCACTGGATGTTCACATACCTGTTTATGAAAGGCAACTGGTGGTTGACGGCAGTGTATACGAAGGATCTGGTCCCCATAGGGTTAGACTGTATTATTCCTCCAGTTTTCAGGCACAACGATCAGAATTTAAGTCGCCCGATCCATTGCGCGATGCCCAGGTGAATATACACAGCAGCGATAACGAAAATTTTAGCCTATTAGAAATAGCACCGGGACTTTATGAAATTCCAGAAAATGTACTTCATGCCAGTGTTGGGATGAGCTATCAATTATTTATTCGTACAAGCGACCATCAAGAATACCAATCTTCAGCACAACTGATGGAGGCTGCCGGAGAAATCGAGAATTTATATTTTGAGTTTGCCGAGGATGTCCTCTATTTTCCTGAAACCCGTCAACTAAGAGATGGTTTTATTATTTGGATGGATGCTAAAGCAGATCCACAGAGTTCAGGGTTTTTACGATGGAGATATACTGGTACCTATGAATCTATTTCACAACCCGAACAGCGCACCCGGGTAGAGGCCAGTGCTTCAGGGCTTCCATTGATTATCCCCGATCCTCTTTTATGTAGCGGATATGAATTTAATGGAACCGAACTTGTACAAGTAGGCCCCTGCGAATGCTGCACATGCTGGGTAGATGAAGATGATGGAAAAGTGAGGCTGGCCAGTAGGAATTTTAATCAAAATGGCTTCTTTAATAACATTCGTTTAGTAATAATACCGGCAGACAGAAATCGTTTCTACAGGAAATATTCCATAGCAGTGGAGCAGCTAAGTTTAACAGAAGAGGCTTACGAATTTTGGCGCTTGGTGGAATCTCAACAAAAGGGAACGGCAAGTTTATTTCAACCGAATATTTCCATTATAAAAGGTAACATACACAATATAACTAAGCCTTCAGAAAATGTGATCGGTTTTTTTAATGTCTCTGCTATAGCCAAAAAAAGAATTTCTATTGACCGTCTGGTCATTCCCTATTGCCTTGAACCCAGAACCGAATTTTTGGATTGCCTACAAGAACCTGAGCTGTTTTTTAATGATTGTAGATTAAAATATGAGAGAAGTACAATTGAAAGACCTATATTCTGGTAAATGAATGCTTAATAGTAAGACCATATTGTACGTAGTGCTGTTGCTTAGCGCATGCATTGATCCCCTGGATGTGCGACTTCCCACGTTTAAAGCACAGCTGATAGTGGATGGTGGCATTTCTGACGGACCCGGTCCACATCAAGTACGATTGTTTTACTCTTCTAATCTTGCCACGAGAAATGAATTTTCTACACTCAGCGCATTAGTGAATGCTGAGGTGAGTATTCTGAGCAGCGATGAAGAAACAGTGTTATTAAGCGAGGTGCTTGATGGTGTTTATCAAACCAGTGAAGGCAGTTTGATTGCTGAGCCTGGTAAGACTTATCAATTGATTGTCCGCACAAATGATCAAGAAGAGTACCATTCTGTTCCACATGAAATGGAAGCGGCTGGAGAAATTGATGCCTTGTATTATGAATTTGTGAAAGATCATTTGTATAATCCAGATTCCAAACAATTTCAAGATGCTCTACTGATCTATATTGACTCACATGCCGATGCTAGTGGTTCCGGTTTGTTGCGTTGGCGTTATACAGGTACTTTTGAAATAATTACTCAACCTGAGTTAAGATCAAGGATTGTGCCTATTCCAACCTCAGTACCTGTTAGAGTTCCCGATCCAGTTCCCTGCAGCGGATATGTTGCAACTGTTGATGCAACAAGCAATCCAGCATCAATTTTACAAACAGAGTATGGACCCATTCTTAGAGTGGATGATTGTTTTTGCTGCTCATGTTGGGTAAATGAAAATGATGGCTTGGTTAAATTAGCTAAAAATCAGTTTGTTCAGAATAAGTCATTTAACAAAGTTAAAATTGCAACCATACCTATAGATAACTGGCGTTTTTACAAAAAATACTCAATAGAGGTAGAACAGTTAAGTCTGTCAGAAGATGTTTATGAGTTTTGGAAACGGGTAGAGGCCCAACAGTTGGGTGCCAATAGTTTGTTTCAACCCAATGCGGTTATCATTAAAGGAAACATGATTAATTCGAATGATGCATCCGATGAAGTCTTAGGAATATTTAGTGTATCTGCATTAAGAAAAAAAAGAATAAGCATTGATAGGGAAGATATTCCTGCTATTATCGGAAACCCTGATTTGTATTTTGACGATTGTCGACTCAAATTCCCTAAAAGTTCAAATGAAAGACCCTTATTTTGGTAGTCATGAATAAATATATACTTAGCATACTTATCCTGATCAGCTTATTTGCAGCATCATTTATTCAGCCTTCTATAAATGAGGACCTCCAAGCTAAACTGACCAAGTACTACGAACAAAATGTACCCTTAAAAATTTATTTGTTTAATAATCAGCCAAGTTACGCTCCATCTGATACTATTTATTTTACCGGACATCTGCTTAGTGCCCAGGAGTTGCGTCCTATCGGGGGCAGACAAGTTATTCATATTGAATTGATTAATCAGGAAGGGAATATTGTAGCAGAGATAAAAGTACTGGCTATAGATGGGCGCTTTCATAATCAACTCATCCTGGCGGAAACAATACCGGCAGGTATGTACCTACTTGTGGCCTACAATAATTGGATGCGCAATGCTGGAGAAGAGTTGTACTTCAAGAAAAATATTTCTATAGTAAGTGATACAAGATTACAGCCGGTGCTGACAAGCGAAACCTGGTCTTTCTATCCTGAAGGCGGGAATTTTGTTAAAGAATTAAACACAAGAATGGTTGTGAAAGGCATACCCGAAACCCCTGTTCAGATCCGGTCGTCTAATGAGGAAAATATTGCAAGCTTTAAAACGGATAAGGCGGGATACGGCTCGTTCTTTATAAAGCCGCTCAAGGGAGTAAGCTATGATTTACATGCCCCAGGAATAACTAAGCCCATTCCCTTACCTCAAGCCCTAAGTGATGGGATAACTATGCAGCTGCTGTTCACAAAAGATCATGTTGATGCAATTTTACATATTTCGAATAAGTCTGTCTTTGCCAGAGAAAATTTACTGTTTGTTCTTAGTTCACAAGCTGATCTAATTTATTCCACCTCCTTTCAGTTTCAAAAGCAAAATGCTAAGATTATCAGATTTTCTAAAAATGATTTGCC
>CAZVFM010000069.1:0-12181 GCA_964626095.1 uncultured Roseivirgaceae bacterium
GAATTTAATTTTTGATATTTCCTGAACCCGTAATATGATAAGATTAGGCCTGCTACTGGTATTATTTTCATCGATAACTTCTTGTCAAAAACACAGTCAAAAAATGCCTGATTCATATCTCTTAAATGAAAACAAACAAAAAGTCATCATCTATCAAATGATGACCCGGCTATTTGGCAATAAGAATAATACAAACAATACATACGGTACCCTTGAGGAAAATGGAGTGGGTAAATTTAACGACATCACCAACGAAGCGCTGCAAGGAATTAAAGAACTCAGTGTAACACATATTTGGTATACCGGCATTTTAGAACACGCATTATTAACCGACTATTCAGCATTTGATATCCCTTTGGATGATGCCGATGTAGTGAAGGGCAGGGCAGGCTCGCCTTATGCCATTAAAGATTATTATGATGTAAACCCTGATCTGGCGGTTGATGTGCCTAATAGGATGAAGGAGTTTGAAGACTTAATAAAGCGTACGCATGATGAGTCCCTAAAAGTAATTATTGATTTCGTACCAAATCATGTTGCACGTGATTACCATTCTGATGCTAAGCCAGAAGGGGTAATTGATCTTGGAGAAAGAGACAATAAAAATATTGGCTTTCATCCCAACAATAATTTCTATTACCTGCCAGGAGAAGGTTTTGTCGTACCAGAAAATTATCAATCATTAGGCCCCGATAATACCCACCCAACTAAAGACGGCCGGTTTAATGAATACCCCGCCAAAGCAACTGGTAACGATCAGTTCACAGCTTCGCCCGCAGTACACGATTGGTTTGAAACCATTAAGCTGAATTATGGAATGGATTATGAGAACGAGCGAACTAAACATTTTGATCCAATCCCCGATACATGGCATAAAATGAAAGACATTCTCGTATTCTGGACCAAGAAAGGTGTTGACGGATTTCGTTGTGATATGGCAGAGATGGTACCTGTAGAATTTTGGGCATGGGCAATTCCTCAGGTCAAAGAGGTAAAGAAAGATATTATCTTCATCGCAGAAATATATAATCCCTTAGAGTATAAAAATTATATTCAGACAGGTCGCTTTGATTACCTGTACGATAAAGTACAACTTTACGATACACTGAGATTACTCATTAATGAAGAAAGTAGTACACTACATATTTCAAAAATACAAGAGAGTTTAAGTGGTATTAATCATAACATGCTGCACTTTTTGGAGAACCATGATGAACAGCGCATTGCTTCATCTTTTTTCGCAGGTAATCCATGGAAAGCTATTCCAGCGATGGTCATCAGTGCCATGATTGATCGCGGTCCTGTTATGATTTATTTCGGACAAGAAGTAGGCGAGCCAGGCGCAGGAGCTGAAGGTTTTCAGACTGAGGATGGCCGCACAACCATATTTGATTACTGGGGAGTACCCGAGCATCAGAAATGGATGAATAAAGGCCGGTTTGATGGCATGCTGCTCAGCGATGATCAAAAGCAATTAAGAAAAACCTACGCAGATATCCTCTACCTGGCCAGGAAGCAACCGGCTATTGTTCGGGGAGAATATGCCGATATTACTGAAGCCAATATTCTGGCCGGAAATTTACCCGAGACTTGTCATGTATTTATTCGGTATACTCCCGAGCAAACGTTGCTTATCGTTTCTGGTTTTAATGATAGGCAACAAGAAATCAGGGTGATAATTGATCAGATGCTTGCTAAGATGGTTGGCATTTCCGATGACAAAGATTACCTTTTAAAGGACTTACTTGGTGATGGAAGAGAATTGAAATTGAATGATCTACAATTTGAATTGGAATTGCCGCCTTATACTTCTTTTGTTTTTAACTTGATTGAACGATAGACTGAGACATGGTACTCACTTATAACAATTGAAAATTTATGAATTTAATTGTGCTTAATAAATCCTACAGATTCGTAAGTATATTTCTATTGCTTACTGGTCTTGCATGCAGTAATCAGTCGTCAAATAATGTAGCCAAATGGCCACATGGAGTTTACTATGAAATTTTTGTCCAGTCATTTTACGATGCAGATGGCGATGGCATTGGTGACTTTAAAGGATTAACAGAAAAATTAGATTACCTGCAAGAGCTTGGCGTTAACGGAGTTTGGCTCATGCCCATTATGCCTTCGCCAACTTATCATAAGTATGATGTTACAAACTACAAGGGAATACATCCTGATTACGGTACTGAAGAAGATTTTAAAACATTCGTAAAAGAGGCCCATAAAAGAGATATCAAAGTAATTGTTGATTTAATATTGAACCACACCGGTTATGATCATCCCTGGTTTCAAAGCGCAATTCAGGGTAAAGAAAGTCCCTATAGAGATTATTACGTATGGGCTATGAAGGATAGTATACGCGAACAGATTGCTAAGAAAAAAATTTCTTTGGATTCCGATAACATTACTCAATGGCATCCTGTAAATGGAGATACTTTAGCTGAGCATTACTATGGATTTTTCTGGGGTGGTATGCCCGATTTGAATTTTGATAATCCAAAAGTAAAAGAAGAATTCATCGATATAGGAAAGTATTGGCTGGAGTATATGAATGTTGATGGCTTCAGACTGGATGCAGCCAAGCACATATTTCCCGATGAGCGTGCCGAGGATAATCACGAGTTTTGGGTATGGTTCAGAACTGAGATGGAAAAGATCAAACCTGATGTTTATTTGGTCGGGGAGGTATGGAGCCGGGCTGAGGAAGTAGCACCTTATTTAAGAGGCTTGCCTGCACTTTTCAATTTTGATTTAGGCTACGCCATAACGCAAACAGTAAACGCGGGAAGAGACACTTCAAATCTTATCGAAAAATATAAGTCCATCATAGATTATTATCAAAATACCACTAAGGATTACATTGACGCTACTTTCTTAAAGAATCATGATCAGAATAGAATTTTGTCAGAGCTAAGTAACGACCAAAACAAGGCAAGAGTAGCAGCAGCAATCTTACTTACTCTTCCGGGCACACCTTATATCTATTATGGTGAGGAGATAGGTATGCTGGGAATGAAACCGGATGAATTCATTCGCGAACCATTCATTTGGGATGAAAATGGGGCCGATAACGGTCAGACTACATGGATTGAACCTCGCTACAGTACAAGTAAAAGCGTAGTTCCTCTAAGCAGACAAATCAATGATGAATCGTCTTTGTACCAATTTTACAAAGGATTAATAGCTGTTAGAAATTCAAGTCCTGTACTTACTTATGGCGCTATTGAGACTACTCCCATTCCAACGCAAGAAATAATTTCATTTATTCGAAAGGATAATAGTAAAGAGCTACTTGTACTACATAATATCAGCGATATTGAAATATCAATTATGGTAATTGATAATTTGAAGAAATTCACCAAAATAATTTATACCAATAATGTAGAAACCAAAGTTGACAAGGAAGAAATAGTTGTTCCAGCGTATAGTTCAATAATACTTCAATAAGCGATAGTATAAATAATTAAACTTAACAAAATAAACTGTAACCTATTAATTATAAGCCATGATGTTCCAACTCGAATTAGCCGATATACTAGTCATTGCATTATATTTTGCATTGGTGTTTTACATTGCCTGGTGGGCAACTAAAAGAGAGAAATCAGACAGTGCTTCAAAAGATTATTTTTTGGCCGGAAGAAACCTGGGCTGGTTTGTGATTGGTGCTTCACTATTTGCATCCAATATTGGCTCTGAACATTTGATTGGCTTGGCAGGTAGTGGTTTCTCAGAAGGCGTTCCCGTAGCACAATATGAAATTTTTGCTGGTATTATGTTATTAATGCTGGGGTGGGTTTTTGTACCATTCTATCTGAGAAGTAAAGTGGCTACCATGCCTGAGTTTTTAGAGCAACGCTACGATTCCAAATCAAGAATGTATTTATCAATTGTATCTGTTATCGCCTATGTGCTCACAAAAATTTCAGTTACCATTTATGCAGGTGGAGTAGTGTTCGAAGCCATAGGAATGAATTTTTGGTTAGGTGCAATTTTACTTGTAGTCGCCACTGGTGTGTACACTGTATTTGGAGGATTGAAGGCTGTTGTCTATACAGATATGATACAGATGTTTGTGCTGCTGGGTGGCTCGCTCACAGTAACCTATTTTGGTTTGAAGATGGTTGGTGGCTGGGGAGAAGTAATTGATACTACACCTTCAGAATTTTTTAGTTTGTGGCGCTCTCATGAAGATACCAATTATCCATGGACAGGAATTTTATTTGGCGCACCCATTTTAGGCGTCTGGTATTGGTGTACCGATCAATTCATTGTACAAAGGGTACTTTCTGCAAAAGACTTAGAGAATGCAAGAAAGGGAACCATCTTTGCCGGTTACTTGAAAATGCTTCCTTTGTTCTTGTTTGTACTTCCTGGTATTATCGCATATGCTTTGGCACAAAAGGGAATGTTACAAATTGATAGTCCCGACCAAACATTACCTACCATGGTACAGGCCGTTTTACCTGTTGGCTTAAGAGGATTAGTAGTCGCAGGATTGTTTGCGGCTTTAATGAGTTCACTTTCTTCGGTATTCAATTCTTGTTCAACATTGATTACGCTTGATCTTTATAAAAAATTCAAACCCCTTTCAACTGAAAACCATCTTGTGCTGGTAGGACAAATTGCGACTGTAATTCTTGTCATCTTCGGATTGCTATGGATACCCTTCATGAAGTATTTTTCTGATCAGCTATTTCTTTACCTGCAAAGTGTCCAGGCTTATATTTCACCGCCAATAGCAGCTGTTTTCTTGTTGGGTATCTTTTTTAAGCGATTAAATGGTAAAGGTGCCTTTGCCGCACTTATCACAGGCCTGATTTTAGGCATGACTCGTTTCGGAGCAGAACTTATGAAAGATAAGTTATCGGGCTTCATGCTGTACATGGCTGAGATCAACTTTTTGCATTTTGCGATTATATTATTCGCTATATGTACCTTGATCTTAATTGTGGTAAGTCTTGCAACCGAAAGGCCTGACCCAGAAACGCTAAAAGACATTACATATGTACGCGGACAGTCTGATGGTGTTACAAAAAAATCTACTTTCTGGGTTTCAATAGTACTGGGAGTGATCATTCTTGCACTATGGATTTATTTGAGTTGATAAAATATGAATAAAGGACAGTCGCGTGTAATTATAGAAAATGTAATGCCCCAGGTTGATGAAGGGCATTATCCGGCCAAACGAACAATAGGAGAAAGGGTAGATGTTAGTGCAAATATTTTTTCTGATGGTCATGATCATATCAGGGCTTTTTGTTTTTATAAGAAAGAAGAGGCTAATGATTGGTATCCTCTTGAACTTAAAGAGTCGACTAATGATGAATGGCATGGTTCGTTTTACGTAACCGAAAAAGGAATTTACGTTTTTAAAATAATGGCCTGGGTTGATCATTTTTTAACCTGGTATGATGGAATTAAGAAAAAAATAAATGCCGGGTTGGAAGTATCTCTTGAGTTAAGAGAAGGAGCTAATTTTCTGGCATCACTGTCTAAATCTGAAGGTGAAAAAGATTTAAAGGAAATCGCTAAACAACTCGAAAGTAAAAAAGCATATAATCAGGCGATAGAACTTGTTTGCAGTACTGACTTTGAAAAATTGGTAGAAGAACATCCTTATATTCAGTTTGAAACCGTTTATCCAAGAGAACTGAAAATTTCTGTAGAATTTAAAAAGGCATTGTTTAGTACCTGGTATGAATTCTTTCCACGCTCTGCTTCACTCAGCAAAGGCATACACGGTACTTTTAAGGATTGTATCCGTTTATTGCCTCGTGTGAAAGCCATGGGTTTTGATGTACTTTATTTACCGCCAATTCATCCTATAGGAAAGCTAAACCGCAAGGGTAAAAACAACAGTGTTACGGCAAATGCTGATGAGCCCGGTTCACCCTGGGCCATAGGCAGCATAGAAGGCGGGCATAAATCTATACATTCAGCGCTCGGTTCTTTAAATGACTATAAAGAACTGATTATCAAAGCAAAAAACTTAGGTATCGATATTGCACTTGACCTGGCATTTCAATGTGCACCTGACCATCCCTATGTAAACGAACATCCGGAATGGTTCAAGCAAAGACCTGATGGCTCTATTCAATATGCCGAAAATCCGCCTAAGAAATACCAGGACATCTACCCCTTTAATTTTGAGTGTGATGATTACATGGCATTATGGGAGGAATTAAGGTCCGTAGTTTTTTTCTGGATTGAACAGGGAGTAAAGATTTTTCGAGTGGACAATCCGCATACCAAACCCTTTCATTTTTGGCAATGGTGTATTGCCGAGGTGAACAAGAAATATACTGACATCATATTTTTATCAGAGGCTTTTACACGTCCTAAGATCATGGCATCTCTTGCCAAGCTGGGTTTTACCCAATCATACACCTATTTCACCTGGCGCAACAGTAAGGATGAATTGATACAATATATGAATGAGTTGGTGTATGGCCCCTCAAGAAACTATTTCAGGCCGAACTTTTGGCCCAATACACCTGATATCAATCCATACTATTTACAAAGCAGTGGCGAAAATGGTTTTATCATACGGGTGGCTTTGGCTGCAACACTTTCTTCTAACTATGGTTTGTATGGACCGGTTTTTGAATTCTCTGAAGCAATGCCTGTACCGGGCAAGGAAGAATATTTCAATTCTGAGAAGTATGAGATCAGGAAACATGAATGGAATAAAGTTACACGTCTTACCGACATCATTACCTTGCTAAATAAGGCTAGACACGAAAACGAAGCACTTCAAAGTACATGGAACATCACCTTTTGTACAATTAATGATCCGCATTTATTGGCTTTTGTTAAAGCTACTGATGATTTGAGCAATATCATTCTGGTGGTGATCAATATAGATGCACATAACAAACACGCAGGCTTTGTTCAACTGCCAAAAGAGAAATTAAAAATTACAAATGGAATGAATGTTAAGCTGCACGACCTGATTACTGGTGATAAGTATACATGGATGCAGGACTGGAATTACGTTGAGCTTGATCCTTACCGATTATCCTTCCATTTATTCAGGCTTGAAGTGTACGAATCTAATTTGTAAAGTAAATAATGAAGAAGCCAACGGGTAAGTCTGGGCAACAATTATGGTTCAAAGATGCGGTCATCTATGAATTACCTGTGCGTGCTTTTTATGATAGCAACAAAGATGGTATCGGAGACTTTCAGGGACTAATTCAAAAGTTGGATTACCTGGAAGATCTGGGAATAAATACCATTTGGTTACTTCCTTTTTACCCATCACCACTACAGGATGGAGGATACGATATTACCGATTACACCAGTATACATCCTGACTATGGTACACTCAACGACTTCAAGGAGTTTATTAAGGAAGCACATAAGCGAAATATCAAAGTAATAACCGAGCTCATATTAAATCATACCTCAGATGAACATCCGTGGTTTAAACGCGCAAAGCGTGCAAAAGCGGGTACACGTTTTCGAGAGTATTATATATGGAGTGATACACCAGAAAAATTCAAAGATGCCCGTGTACTCGTGGCAAAAAAAGATGCCACTAACTGGACATGGGATGCAGAAGCCAAAGCGTACTACTGGCATAGATTTAATGTCCATGAGCCAGAGTTAAACTATGATAATGCTGAGGTGCAGTTAGAAATGATTAAGGTGGTAGATTTCTGGATGAAGCTGGGAGTAGATGGATTCAGGTTACCCTCTGTGCCTTTTCTTTTTGTAGAAGATGGCACCAGTTGCGAGAACCTTCCACAAACTCATAAATTCTTAAAGAAAGTTCGTGCACATATTGATAAGCAGTACGATAACCGGGTGTTGTTGGCTGAAGCCAACCTCTGGCCGGAAGACGCTGCACAGTATTTTGGTTCAGCTGATGAATGTCACATGACATTTAACTATCCGCTCATGCCTCGATTGTTTCTTGCACTGCGTACAGAAGACAGTTATCCAATTGCAGACATCATGGAGCAAACCCCCGTAGCACCACAAAATTGTCAATGGGTATTGTTTCTTCGCAATCACGATGAGATGGGATTGGAGATGGTGACTGAAGAAGAGAAAGATTACTTATTCAAAGCCTATGCTTCTGATCCCGCTACAAAATTCAATATTGGCATTAGAAGAAGGTTAGCACCGTTACTAAATAACGATAGACGAAAAGTTGAATTACTTCACACCTTGTTGCTCTCATTGCCCGGCACACCTGTATTGTACTATGGCGATGAGATTGGGATGGGCGACAATGTTTATCTGGGCGATCGCTATGGTGTACGTACACCCATGCAATGGAACATGAATATCAATGCAGGATTCTCTGATGCGAATCCACAGCAACTTTACCTTCCGGTGATTACAGATCCTGTGTACAGGTATGAATCGGTCAATGTGGCCAATCAACAGGATAATCCATCCTCATTGATCTGGTGGTTACGCAACGTATTGGCCATGCGTAAGCGCTTGAAAGTATTTGGTAGGGGTGATATCGAATTCATTGAAAGTAATAATAGTAAGGTAATTGCATTTTCGAGGAAGTATGAGCAACAACGCATTATTGTTATTGCCAATCTGTCTCAATTTTCTCAGTCAGCAGTATTGAATTTTTCAGCGTTTAAGAATTGCGACATTACAGAAGTGTTTAGTCAGAACAGATTTTTAAGTGTAAAGGAAACTGACTATCCCATCACCATTGGGCCCTACGGATATTTCTGGTTTGAAGTTGATAACTCCTACCAATTAGAATTGCCTGAAGGTCCCGAGGTACATTTGTTTAAAGCGGAAGTTTCCTGGGAAAAGCTATTCAATAATTATAACGAGAGAAGAAATTTTGAGCGAAAATTCCTGCCCGTTTTTATGAAGAAATGCAGGTGGTTTGCAGGCAAAGCAAAAGTAATCAGCAAAATAGGAATTCATAAAGTAATTCCTGTAAAGACCGATGAACAAACATATTTTATGATGATCATCGAAGTACATTATGTTCAACGATTACCCGAACTTTACTTTTTACCGTTGGCTTTCATTTCTACCGATAACCTGATTGACAAAATTGAGTTTACTACACAAAGTGTGGTTTGTAGAGCCGAATTGAACAAGACACAAGGCTTTATCATTGATGCTTGTTACGAAAAGGCATTCAGAGATTTCCTTTTCCGATCAATGGATAAGAAAGCACGCGTGAAGGACAAAGAAGGTATGCTTGAGTTTAATTCAAGTGTTTTCAATAAGTTGAATAGCAATTCAACCGAAGTTGATTCGAAAGTGCTGAAGGCAGATCAAAGCAATACGGCCATTATTTATAATGATGAGTATTTCTTTAAGTTTTATAGAAAAATAGAAAGAGAGATCAACCCCGATTTAGAGTTGGTAAGGTTTCTCTCTGAAAACACTTCTTTTGCTAACTCACCCAAATATGCCGGTAGTATTGAATACCAAGACAATGAAGGCAAAACCATAGTCTTTGGTTTAATGCAGGAGAAGGTAGAGAACCAAGGTGAGGCCTGGGGTATGACGGTCGACTCTATCGGGAGATTTTATGAACGCGTTTTAACCACTAAGAAAGAGGATAAACTACCAACTAAGCTGGTAAACAAACCTGCACTGCGATTTGAAGAAGCTCCAGAGGTAATTCAGGAGATGATAGGCAGGGGATTTTATGAGCGTGTGGTTAGGTTGGGTCAGCGTACAGCTGAAATGCACCTGGCACTTGCTTCTGATAAAAGTAATCCTTCTTTTGCACCAGAACCCTTTACAACTAATTATCAACGATCACTTTATTCCTCATTACGAAAATTAGTTAAAGACAGGCTGAAGTTATTGGAAAATTCCTTAATGAAATTGCCTAACAGTGGACAAATTTTCGCCAAGAAGGTATTAAATGAAGAAGAGCAATTACTCAATTGCTTTAGTGAAATTTATCAGGTAAAGATCAATGCCATAAAATCGCGTATTCACGGTGATTATCATTTAGGTCAAGTCCTGTTTACAGGCAAGGATTTTATTATTATCGATTTCGAAGGTGAGCCTGGATTTTCATTTAGTGAACGAAGATTAAAGAAACATCCTTTTAAAGATGTAGCCGGAATGATGCGTTCTTTTCATTATGCAGCTTTTGGCAAAATCATGCTTAATGAAAATTATCGGGAACAGGATATTGAGATGTTGGAGAAGTGGGCCGAACAATGGCAGCATTATGTAAGCCGCTTTTACCTGGGCGCGTATATGGAGCGTATGGGCATGGGGAGGAAACTAAGCTACGAGGAGGATGTACTCATCAGAACTTATATTCTGGAAAAGGCGGTATATGAGTTGGGTTATGAGCTTAACAGTCGTCCCGATTGGGTAATCATTCCGTTGCGTGGTATTGTGTACCATCTGGAAAGATATTTTATGGAAAAAGATACAGAGAAAAAGAAAGTAAAGTCAAAATAAAGTTAGCAGACATGAGTAAGACGAATAAACCGGCACCCAAAAAGCGAGCTGCTAAGAAAGCAACAAAGAAAGCAAAGTCTACGAAACCTGCAGAACAAGTTAATGAACACTTCAGCCTGCTAAGTGAGTTTGATATTTATCTATTCAAAACCGGGAAACATTTTAAACTATATGAAAAATTAGGTTCCCACATGGTTGATTACAAGGGTGTTAAAGGAACCTACTTTGCCGTATGGGCGCCTAATGCAATCCATGTTTCGGTGATTGGAAATTTTAACGGGTGGAGCCCGGAGGCAAATGCAATGCAGGTACGCTGGGATGGTTCAGGAATTTGGGAAACTTTTATTCCGTCCATTGGAAGAGGCGAGGCGTATAAATACCGAATACATTCCAATACCGGAGAGATTTTAGAAAAGGCCGATCCTTTTGCCTTGCATTGGGAAACACCTCCTCATACAGCATCTATTATTTGGGATACATGGTACGAGTGGAAGGATAAAAAATGGATGGAGGCACGAAAGGCTTTAGAAGCTAAGCCACAACCTTATTCTGTTTATGAAGTGCATTTTGGTTCCTGGAAACGAAAACCGGAAGATGGTGACCGTTCACTTAGTTATCTTGAAATGTGTGATGAGCTTGTTCCCTATGTTAAGCAGATGGGTTATACCCATGTGGAGTTTTTGCCCATAATGGAACATCCATTCTATGGAAGCTGGGGTTATCAGGTAACTGGATATTATGCTGCTACTAGTCGTTACGGTACACCCCAGGAATTTATGAAGTTGGTAGAAACATTTCATGCAGAAGGAATTGGGGTAATACTTGATTGGGTGCCCTCACATTTTCCAGGCGATGTACACGGACTGTTTAAATTCGATGGTACCCATTTGTATGAACATGCCGACCCACGCAAGGGCTTTCATCCCGATTGGAAATCTTACATTTTTAATTTCGGAAGAAATGAAGTGGTCTCATTCCTGATCAGCAATGCCTTGTTTTGGCTGGATCGCTATCATATAGATGGCTTACGTGTAGATGCAGTCGCTTCTATGCTTTACCTGGATTACTCCAGAAAAGAGGGAGAGTGGATACCCAACCAATACGGTGGAAATGAGAATATTGAAGCAATCAATTTTCTCAAAGAAATGAATGAAAATGTATACAAAGAATTTCCTGATGCCATTACGATTGCTGAAGAATCTACAGCCTTCTCAGGGGTATCTCGTCCTACTTATATGGGGGGTTTAGGATTCGGACAAAAATGGATGATGGGTTGGATGCATGATACGCTTAAATACTTCAAACACGACCCGATTTATCGCAAGTTTCATCAAAATGAAATTACATTCAGCATCATGTATGCATTTACCGAAAACTTTATGTTGCCGTTATCACATGATGAAGTGGTACACGGGAAAGGACCCATCATCGCCCGAATGCCTGGCGATGAGTGGCAAAAATTTGCCAACCTTCGTTTGCTCTACAGTTATATGTTCATGCATCCTGGAACAAAACTATTGTTTATGGGTAACGAGATCGGACAAACTTCTGAGTGGAATCATGAAAAAAGCCTGGATTGGCATTTGTTGGATTACGATTTTCATAAAGGGCTGCAACAACTTATCATTGACTTGAATGCTATTTATAAAAATTATGTGGCCTTATATAAGTACGCCTTTGAAGCAAAGGGTTTTAGCTGGGTAGATTATGAAGACAGAGAGAATTGCGTAGTTTCCTTTTTGAGAAAAGCTGA
>CAZVFM010000070.1:0-12139 GCA_964626095.1 uncultured Roseivirgaceae bacterium
CCATTTGACACAATGATGTTTTCTGCTTTAGCCGGGATATTGTTTTCTTTATTCAGTTTTGTGGCAATAGCTTCGCGAAAATCCTGATAACCTGCAACGGGAGGGTAAGCAAAATATTTGCCTTCATCAATGGCATTTTTAGCCGCTTCACGAATATGGTCAGGAGTTTTAAAATCGGGCTCACCTAAACTTAAACTGATTACATCAACACCTTTGGCCTTAAGCTCACGTGCTTTAGATGCCATTGCCAAAGTGGCCGATTCTTCCATTTTATCCAATCTATCAGATAAGCTATTCATAAGAGGTCTTTTCAATGATTATCAAAGTAAATAAAATATTATAATTCAAAGTATAGCCAGGTTCCATTAGTCGTATCGAGTGCGAGAAATAATGCTTCGCCCCAAAGTAATTTCATCTGCATACTCCAACTCCCCACCTACAGGAATGCCTCGTGCAATCGAGCTGATCTGCAAATTGAGTGGTTTGATTTTTTTGTGAATGTAAAAAGCTGTGGTGTCTCCTTCCATGGTGGGGCTTAATGCCAGTATAATCTCTTTCAGCTCTCCATTTGATTTGCCAAGTCGGGATAGCAGCGCTTCAATTTTTAGATCGGCCGGTCCAACTCCGTTGATAGGTGAAATTACTCCTCCAAGCACATGATAAACACCGTTGAACTGAGCGGTGTTTTCGATTGCCATTACGTCTTTAAAATCTTCAACAATACACAGTAAGCTTCTGTCTCTTCTGTGACTTCGACAAATGGCACACTCAACATCATCAGAAATATTAAAGCAAGTTTTGCAAAATTTTATTCCTTCCCTTAAATGTATTAATGATTCGGTGAGTGTAGTAGTACTCTGTGGATTTTCACGCACAAGATGTAAAACCAACCTTAATGCGGTTTTCCTGCCAATGCCAGGTAATTTGGCCACCTGGTTTACTGCTTCTTCTATAAGCTTAGATGGATATTCCACAAATTAGAAAGAAAGATGTTATAGAATTTTTGCATCAATACCTGCTTCGCAGATGGCGTCCTTCATTGGCTTTAGCGTGTCAAATTCTCCTTTTTTCACTGCACATTTGCCCTTGTAGTGAATAATCCATGTGCATTGTTCGGCCTGTTCTGCAGAATGCCTGCATACTTTTATCAATGTATTGATTACGTGCTCAAAGGTGTTTACGTCATCATTAAACACAATCAGATCATACAGATCGGTTGTTTCAATTACCTCTAAAAGATTAGTTTGCTTTTCGCTTTGCCAGGAAAAATTCATCGCCTCAGCCATTTGAATTTTCAAAAGTAACAAAAAATAAGCAGTTTGGCTCTCTATCATGAGCCCACTTCTCGTCTCCATTATCATTCTTGCCTATTTTCTTTTACTTATAGGCATATCCTTTCTTACAACGCGAAATACAGATTCAAAAACTTTTTTTACTGCTAACCGCCAATCTCCCTGGTACATGGTGGCTTTTGGAATGATTGGTGCTTCCCTTTCAGGCGTAACATTCATTTCTATTCCTGGAGAAGTGGGTACATCTGGTTTTAGTTACTTTCAGGTTGTATTGGGCTATATTATTGGCTACTTTGTTATAGGCACTGTTCTATTGCCTCTTTACTACCGGTTAAATCTTGTTTCAATATATGGGTATCTTGAACAACGCTTCGGATTTTTCTCTTACAAAACCGGGGCCTTCTTTTTTATTATCTCGCGCCTTATTGGTTCTTCCTTTCGTTTGTTTTTGGTTGCAGGTGTACTTCAGATAGCGGTATTTGATAGTGCGGGTGTTCCTTTTTGGGCTACCGTTATGATCACTATATTACTTATTTGGGTTTACACTTTTCGAGGCGGTATTAAAACCATTGTGTGGACGGATACGCTGCAAACCTTCTTTATGCTTTTAGCAGTGGGTATGACCATCTACCTGATTGCGTCCGAATTTAATCTTAATGTTAAAGAAGTAGTTGACACCGTAAAATCGAGCGAGCATTCCACCCTGTTTGTTTGGGATTGGCAATCGCCACGCAATTTTTTTAAACAGTTTTTAAGCGGTGCCTTCATTGCCATAGTGATGACGGGTCTTGATCAAGACATGATGCAAAAGAACCTCACCTGTAGAAATCTTCAGGATGCACAAAAAAATATGTTCTGGTTTACCATCCTTTTGGTTATTGCAAATTTGTTTTTCTTAATGCTTGGCGCACTGCTCTATTTTTATGCAAGTAATAATGGCATCAGTCTTCCGGCACGTACCGATGACCTTTATCCTATGCTGGCCGTAAATCATTTCTCTTTATGGTTAGGCATCGTATTTATTTTAGGAATAATTGCTGCAGCTTACTCAAGTGCTGATTCTGCACTTACTGCACTCACCACATCCTTCTGTGTAGACTTTCTTGGTTTTGAAAAACAAGCCAGAGGTAATGAAAAAAAATTACGAATGGCCGTACACCTTGGATTTTGCGCCATCACTTTTTTGGTCATCATCATATTCAGGGCAATAAATGATGAAAGCGTAATTACTTCTGTATTTAAAGCTGCCGGCTATACTTATGGCCCATTGTTAGGATTGTTCAGTTTTGGTTTGTTTACAAAACGCGCTTTGAAAGATAATTGGGTTCCTTTGGTTTGTATTCTTTCACCCATACTCTCCTATGTAATTAATATTTATTCTGAGCAGCTTTTCTTTGGTTACAAATTCGGATTTGAAATTCTCATTCTTAATGGCGCGTTAACATTTGTTGGATTGCTAATCCTTTCAAAAAAATAAGGGCCGCCCCTTTACAGAGGCGACCCAACCAGTCAAAGCCAAAAAGACAACCGGTTATATTTTATCTTGGCAATCGTTGGTGTTGAAATTCTCTTACTTCGTTGCCTTTGGTTATTCTTATGATATAGTTCCCCACACTTATATCACAGAAGTCAATAATCATTCTTCTGTTCTCAAGCGTTTCAGAACTAACCAAGTCTCCGTTACTATGGAAAACTTCAACTGTAGAACCCAGGTAATCTTTTCCGGCCTTGAACACGAATAGATTGCAGTACTTACTTTTTACTTCACTTATTTCTGCCTCTATGTTTCCAGCTTTTGTAGGTATGCTATTGATTGCGAAGAAAATTCCCATTAAAAAAATTGCTAATGCTTTCATATTTTTTAAATCTTAATTGTTTGTGCTAAGACCTTAGCCAAGCATGTGCCAGCAAGAAAAAATGCCTATACAAGCCAAAAATTGATATTTTGAGATGATGCTTTTCCCAAATAGGGAATACATACCCAAATCTGGTGGGAAAATTGAAGGATTAGATGTCTAGTTCTACGGAAGGATCCCAGAAGACCTGGTCAAAACCTTGGATCTTATCTTTTTTAACAATATGCCCCTCTTTCTCGAGTAGTTTCTTCATGCGTGAGGGGGGCTTAAAATGATGCTTACCGGTTAACATCCCTGAGCGGTTCACCACGCGGTGCGCTGGTACCTTTTTCCCATGCGATGCATTCATTGCCCAACCTACCATACGTGCACTGCTCTTGGTGCCCAAATAGGCTGCAATGGCTCCGTAGCTAGTTACACGACCCTGTGGTATTAGTCGCACGACTTCGTATACATTTTCAAAAAAACTATAATCGGCAGGCATGCATGTTTCTTGGACAAACCTCAAAATAAAACCACTACAACTTTATAAATTGCGGCCCTAAATACAATGAAGAAATTGAAAAGTGTTTTCTCTTTTATTCTATTGCTCTGTTCCTTCGGTTCTCAGGCACAACTTGAACTAATTTTCCCTTCACGCGAAAACTGGAATATTCTTCAGGAGGGTGATGAATTAAACTTCAGTTTAAGAACCACAGCTCCAGACTCGCTGGGCAATCCCTATTTCTCTGTTGAAGGCCTAAATGACACGGGCATTCATTTTGACTCATTAGGTAATTTTTCATGGAAACCACACTACGACCTTGTAGACAGAGTAAATGCTCAGAAAGAAGTAACGGTGATTTTTCAAGCCTTATGGCCAAACGGTAACAAGGCAAGAAAAAACATCAACTTTATTGTAATCCATAAAAACAGGCCACCGGTAATAGACCAATTACCTGTTTTTTATGTAAAACAACGCAGCCCCAACACCTATCAAATTCCCGTTGGAGAATTAGTGTATGATCCAGATGACGACCCCATTGTATTTCGACCAGTATTGTCATCCCTACCTGAAGGTGCCCAATTAAGCGCGCAAGGATTACTATCATGGATTCCATCACGCAATCAATTCTTAAATCTTCGGGATAACCCGCTGTTCATTGAATTTATTGCACAAGATCAACCTAATAAGGCCGAAACAACTGGACGGGTCAAAATCGCACAAACACAACTTGATTTACCTCCTGAAATAATTCTACTGCCTGGCGAAAACGTCATTGAAATAAATGAAGACGAAGTGGCTAATTTTAAAATTTATGTTTCTGATCCAAATGGAGACGACAACATTATGACCGTTGGATTTGTGGCAAATGATCCTCGCATTCCTTCTGAAGCGCTTAAAGAGAACACAACAACACAATGGGAGTTTACCTGGATTCCCGGATACGACTTTACTGACGATGTAAGAAAGTTTCAAGATGTTGAACTGATCTTTTTTGTATTGGATAAAGCAAATAATAGAACCGAACGAAAAGTATCCTTACGCGTAAATGACGCTGAAAATATTGCAGAAAAGGATCTGCACCTTTATGGCAGGTACAGAACAAGTCTAATCGCCACAATGAACCTCATAGATCAACTGGATGAAAATAACAACTTCCTTAATCGTGAATATCGAAAAGCTAAAAAAGGGAAAAAGAACAGGTCAATTGTGAATGCAGCACTTGGCGCAACCACAGGACTCAGTCCACTTATGCTCGAAACTGATCAATCAAAAATTGTATCGGGAGTAGGCGGAACAACCGTCCTTACCCTGGGTACCCTTGAGGCAACTGAGGTAATTGGAAAATCCAAAAACGATATTCTTGAAAAGTTGAAAATCAATGTTGAAATTCGCAATCAGCTACAAGCAATGGGCGATGATTTTGCAAGAAAGTATGCGCTTAAATCTTCCAGACGAAGCAAAGGCTTCGATGTTGATTCTGATAAACTTAAAGCAGCATTAAACAACCAAAAAATTGTTTTGCTTGAGCTGGATGCCGGATGGAAAAATCCTAACCAGGCAAACGATAAGAACCTCAAAAAAACATTTCCTGATTTTACATCTGAGTACTGATTTCTGTACGATTATTCAGACAGATTTCTCTTCTACTTGTTTGGGTTTTGTAATCCAAAAATTATTAAACCCCTCACCGACCTGAATACCCAAATCACCCAAGGCTAGCAATTCAAGTATGGCCAGAAAATTAAAAATCAGGGCAATGCGGGAAGGGTGGTCTTCAAGAAGGTCGGTAAAGCTTACGCGGTCTTTGTTTTTTACTTTATCTACAATATAACTTTTCTGCCCTTCGATCGTGTAAGGATATTGTACTATCTGATGTCGCGGCTTGTTTTTTTCTGCTTCGTGCCGAAGTAAAACCTTTTCAAAAACTGTAAGTAGTTTATATAGATCAACATCTTGTAATTCGGCCTCAACATTAGTGCTTTCAGCCAATGACCGAATTTCTTTAATAATATTCCCTCTCTTTTCTTTTTGAAGTTCAACCTCCTCCATTTTCTGGAAGCCCTCAATAACAGATTTGTACTTCTTATACTCTAGCAGATGTTTTACTAATTCATCACGGGGATCTACCTCATTTCCTTGCTCATCAATCACTGGGCGAGGCAACAACATCCTGGATTTAATTCGCATCAATGTAGCTGCCACCAATATAAACTCACTCGCCACCTCAATATTCATCTTTTCTAGCTGGTGCAAATAGTCCAGAAAGTCGTTCGTAATTTTTGAAATAGGAATATCATAGATGTCTAATTCATCACGTTCAATGAAGAATAACAACAGGTCGAATGGGCCCTCAAAAAGAGGAAGTTTTACTTCGAAACTCAATGCATTAAGATTTTAGGGACGCAAGTTACCCCATTCTGATTTTTTATCCTGATGCCTGGACCAAAAAGATTTGCTTTTTGAAAAGGCCTGAAATACAGCTATTTTGCGAGTCCGTTTGAAACACTTAGATTCATAACTTTGTTTTAAGCGAAACAATAAGAAGAAATGCTCATTAACCCCGGAAAGCTGCTTTCTGCTATCAATAGTCCTGATGATCTCAAAAATCTGGACCAGCAGCAATTGGTTCAATTATGTGGAGAATTAAGGCAATACATTATTGATGTAGTATCTGTTTATGGCGGTCACTTTGGTGCTAGTTTGGGTGTTGTCGAATTAACCGTTGCCCTCCATCATGTTTTTAAAGCTCCTTACGACCAATTGGTTTGGGACGTTGGGCATCAGGCCTATGGTCATAAAATTTTGACAGGAAGAAGAGATGTATTTCATACAAACAGGCTCTACGGTGGTATTTCGGGCTTTCCGAAAAGAACTGAAAGCGAATACGATGCTTTTGGTGTAGGTCACTCTTCCACATCGGTTTCTGCCGCACTTGGAATGGCCGTTGCCTCCAAATATTTGGGAATCGATGATAAACATCACGTTGCTATAATAGGAGATGGCGCCATGACCGGTGGGATAGCATTTGAAGGAATGAACCATGCGGGTGTTTCTGACAGCAACATTCTTATTATCCTTAATGATAATTGTATGTCCATTGACCCCAACGTGGGCGCATTAAAAGAATACCTAACGGATATAACCACCTCTGGCGCATACAATAAATTGAAAGATGAAGTATGGGGCCTTTTAGGGAAGATCAGTCATTTCGGAAAAAATGCGCAGGAGGTTGTTTCTAAAATTGAAAACAGCATTAAGTCATTTGTATTAGGTCAGAGCAATTTCTTTGAATCGCTTAATCTTAGGTATTTCGGCCCGGTAGATGGCCATGATGTAAACCACCTGGTGAGTGTACTCAACGACCTGAAAAAAATTAAGGGCCCGAAAATACTTCATGTGGTGACCGTAAAAGGCAAGGGCTATGGTCCTGCAGAAAATGGCAATAAAACCACATGGCATGCGCCAGGTACATTTGATAAAATTACCGGGGAGATTCACAAAAAAGTACATGAAAAACCTCAGGCCCCTAAGTATCAGGATGTATTCGGACATACCTTAGTTGAGCTTGCTAGAGAAAATGACAAGATTGTTGGTATAACACCAGCCATGCCTTCAGGCTCATCCATGAACATCATGATGAAAGAATTGCCACATCGCGCGTTTGATGTTGGAATTGCCGAGCAACATGCCGTAACATTTTCCGCAGGACTTGCCACACAAGGATTAATTCCTTTTTGCAATATTTATAGTTCGTTCATGCAAAGAGCTTACGATCAAGTGATCCATGATGTATGTATTCAGAATCTGCCAGTCAATTTCTGCTTGGACAGGGCCGGTTTTGCGGGCGCTGATGGACCCACCCATCATGGCGCTTATGATATTGCTTTTATGCGATGTGTTCCTAACATGATTGTAGCATCGCCAATGAACGAGGAGCAACTTCGAAATTTAATGTACACCGCACAGTTGCCAAGAGAATCTGGAGCTTTTACAATCAGGTATCCAAGAGGTAACGGAGTAATGCCTGATTGGAAAAAGCCTTTTGAAGAAATTGAAGTAGGCAAAGGAAGAATTATCAAGGAAGGACAACACCTTGCTATTCTAACCATCGGGCATATTGGAAACTATGCAGTTGAGGCTTGTGAACGCTTGATCAAACAAGGGCATGATGTTGCCCATATTGATATGCGCTTTGTTAAACCAATTGATGAAGAGCTGTTGCATTATGTATTTAATAAATACAGCAAAATTATCACCGTGGAAGATGGTTGCCTTCAAGGGGGCTTTGGGAGCGCAGTAATTGAATTCATGGCCGACCATAATTATAAAGCGGAAATTAAACGCTTGGGTATACCCGATCAAATTGTTGAGCATGGTGAGCAGTTAGAGCTGCATCGCGAATGTGCTTTCGATCCTGAAGGAATAGAGAAAGCAGTCATTGAAATGCTGGAGCCTGTGGCTAAACATGCATAATGCCTCCTACAATAAATTTTATTGAATATGGGAAAGGAGAGCCTGTTGTTTTACTCCATGGTTTTGCGGAAAGTATTGCCATCTGGGAGCCGTTTATTCCTTATTTAGCAAACAGTTATCACGTAATTGCCCTCGACCTTCCTGGCTTTGGAAAGAGCAAAGGAATGGAGAATGCATTTCAAATTGAAGACATCGCTCTGACTATAGTGGATTTCTTACAATCAAGGGGCATAGCACACTGCTCCCTAATAGGGCACTCATTAGGCGGGTATGTAGCTTTGGCTATGGCAGAATTATCATCTGATTCCATTAAAAAACTGGTGTTGTTCCATTCAACCGCAGAAGCTGACTCCAAAGAAAAGAAGCATAGCAGAAACAAAGCCATTAAATTCATAAGTGAAAATGGGGGCCAGATATTTTTAAAATCATTTATCCCCCCTTTGTTTTGCAGGCCTTCTTCCGAATGGGTAAACAGGATACTCCATCAGGCTTCATTGGTAAAACCTGAAACCCTAATAGCTTATACAGGGGCCATGAAGAACAGGCCAGACAGACAAGCAGTTCTAAATAGTCCTTCTATCCGTACGTTAATAATTGCAGGTGAAAAAGATGTTATTCTTAATCCTGCGCTCCTTGAAAAACAGTCTAAATCGGCCAAAAATACTGTTTTTGCTTTAATGAAGGACGTGGGACACATGGGAATGCTCGAACACCCGGAGTTATCCTCCACAATCATTTTAAACTTTTTGAGTGAACTGCCCCATTTAGATATGAAGAGCTCAAACGGCAAAGATTCTATTATAGGTTCCCTTTGTTTGTAATTATCATTGAATTAGCCTAATTTAGGTTGTTAAATGTGCAATTGATTTAGGTGGGGGAGTATAAATTGAAACTAGTTTTTATATATTTGCTTATTAACAACACCTAATTCATAAACGGAAAGGCCATGGAAGAAGCTATACTACCTTCATATGAAAACTGGAACAACCTAGCAATACAGCTGTCCCTTGGATTTGGGGCTCTCGCCTTGCTTTTTGTTCTTGGACATATTATTAAGTTATCAATTACCACAGACCCAAAGTCGAAGTACGACTATATTAATAAGGCTGAAATCAACGTACTTTGGATAGCTTCCATCTTTCTAATTTTAGGAGGTGCTTTTTACGGAAATTCCAACATTGCTGAGCTAATAACTCCTTTATGGTTGTTCGTTAGGGCCTTCTTAACAATTAGTTTCAGCCTAATTGCAGCATTTTTCCTCCAAAATTATTTGAAGTTCTATTATCCTTTTTACGTAGAGAAGCGCTTAAAGGCATTACGTTATAAGCCAAGAGTGTCTCCAAAATCTGGTAAGGCAATGAAACTTTTAAGTGAAGAAGAAGAAGATGCTTATCTGGATGAAGGGATGCAGGCCGAAGAAAATTTCTTCTCAGTTGACTACGATGTGTGGTTAGATGAAGAAACCGGATTTACAAAAATCGAAAAATATGCAGGACACCTTCATGCTGAACAATGCCCTGAATGTAACTACCAGACTTTTAAAGTTATGAAAGAAGAGGTAATTAAGCCTGCATCTGCAGTTGAGCAGGGCGAATTACTTAAACACTATACTTGCGGTTACTGCGGACACAAAGCCCGTAAGGTAGTTATTCTTAAAATACAAAGTAAACTAGAAGAAAGCACCGCTACTGCATAACGGCCAGCAGTTTGAGTAGATATTTAAAGCCCCATAATTGGGGCTTTTTTATTATACAGGAATTTTAATTTGATCGTAATAGAAATTCATTCTGCTATGATTCTCCTCAAGAAGACTTATTTTTTCAATTAAATCCAGTTTATGATTATAAAAAACTTCTATATAGTAACCGTTTAACAAGTAGAGATTTATTTTATAACCGTAGTAACGAATGGCCATAACAAAATGTCCATGCTTATAAATGGTATTGATTTTTTCATTCAAAGAATAGTCATTAAATTCTGTTGATGACATCATTCAGTGAATTTAAGAAAATTCTTCTTTAGAGAAAAACCGTAAACCCTATTATTACTTGAGCGTCTCCCGAAAGAAATCCATTGATCTTTTCCATGCCAGATTGGCTGCAACTTCATTGTATCTTGCTTCTGAGGTATCATTATGAAAAGCATGTTGCGCTCCTTCGTACATGTATGAAGTAAATTTTACACCGGCCCCTGACAATGCCTTTTCATATGCTTCTCTTCCTTCATTTACACGCGTGTCTTGCTCAGCATAGTGGAACATCATGGTTGCTTTGATTTTTGAGACTTGTTCAACATTTGCCTGCCGACCATAGAATGGAACACTCGCTTTTAACTCAGGAACATTAACTGCCAAATTATTGGCCATGGCTCCTCCCCAGCAAAAACCCATGCAACCCAAAGACCCATTGCAATCATCCCGGGTTTTAAGGTATTCAAAAGCCCTACTAAAATTATTTAGGTTCTGCTGTGCATCCAGTTTAGAAAACATTCCTCTGGCTTCATCTGCATCCGCGGGTGTTCCGCCAAATACTGAAAGTGCATCAGGGGCGAATGCAAGGAATCCCTCCAGTGCAACTCGTCTGGTTACATCTTCTATATGAGGATTCAGACCTCTGTTTTCATGTACGATTACTATTGCCGGCAATTTATTTCTGCTCTTTGGTTTAGCAAGGTAAGCTCTCATTTCAATACCATCTCCTGGGTAGGTTACATGCATGGTTTCAATTCTGTCATCATTGGTGCTAATGATGGCCGCCTTTGCATAATTTGTCTCAAGAAGAGGAAGCACTGTTAAGGCGGCTGCCGTACTTCCCGTTAATATGCTAAGTCTTCTGATGAACTCTTGCCTTGAAAGGGGTTTGTGCGTGTATTCGTCAAAGAGGTTAATAATGCGCTGATCCATATACTTGATTTTTCACATGATTTAAGGATATTAATAAATAAATGCGAACAAGATTACTTGGATGGTTACCAATAGCAGAGCGAAGTGCTACTAAAGCAAAAAAGCTTCCATATAAGGAAGCTCTTCAGGGTGAAAGACGGGACTCGAACCCGCGACCCCCAGAACCACAATCTGGTGCTCTAACCAACTGAGCTACATCCACCATTTAGCTGCATCACAGCCATAAGGATTGCAAATTTAGACAGGGGCAGGTAATAAACAAAAAATCTTTAAAGTCGTTCAAAAGTCAACCTTTCACCCATTTTTGAATCCAAAAGGTGACCTTCTTCATAGGCCAAATGTCCGCTGATGAAAGTATGACTTACTTTACTGCGAAAGCTTTGTCCTTCAAAAGGCGACCAGCCACACTTGGCAAGAATATTATTTTTATCAACTGTCCAAGGGTTATTTATATTTACCAGCACCAGGTCTGCAAAATATCCCTCCCTTATAAATCCACGTTTTTCTATCTTGAACAAAATGGCAGGATTATGACACATTTTTTCAACGACTTTCTCTAAATCAATTTTGCCGTTCAAATGCAACTCCAACATTGCCACTAGACTGTGCTGAATAAGCGGACCGCCAGAAGGAGCCTTAGTGTAAACATTTTTCTTCTCTTCCAATGTGTGGGGGGCATGGTCCGTAGCAATTACATCAATTACATCCTCTATTACGCCTTTAAAAATCGCGTCACGATCCAGCGCAGTTTTAATAGCAGGGTTCCATTTGATCAGCGTACCTAATCTCTCATAATCTTTATCACTGAACCAAAGGTGATGAATACAAGCTTCGGATGTAATTCTCTTTTGCTTTAATGGAACAGCATTATTAAAAAGGCTTAATTCTTTTGCAGTTGAGATATGCAAAATATGTAAATGGGTGTTATATTTCTTAGCCAAGTCAACTGCATGCGATGAGCTCTTGTAACATGCGCCCTCACTCCGAATCAATGAATGGAACTTAACCGGGATATCATCTCCATATTTTTTAATGTACTTCTCAGTATTTGATTTAATGGTTTGTTCATCTTCGCAGTGCGTGGCAATAAGCATTTCCGACTCCCTGAAGAATTTCTCCAAAGCACTTT